>CAZBTT010000191.1:0-1086 GCA_964494295.1 uncultured Acidobacteriota bacterium | reverse complement strand
GACCGGTAGCCACGAGGTCTTCGGCCTGGCCTCGCGCACGACGCTCGGCGCGCATGGCATGTGCCAGAAGTCCATGGTGTACTCGAAGAGCCGGCTGCTCTACCCGATGAAGCGGGTCGATTTCGATCCCAATGGCGAGCGCAATACCCAGAATCGCGGCAAGTCCGAGTTCGTCCGCATCAGCTGGGAGGAAGCGACAAACCTCGTCGCCAGCGAGATCAAACGCGCCAAGGCGGTGGGCCCGGGCGCCATCGCGGTCGACCACGGCTCGCACCACCAGTGGGGCAATCTCGGGCACTACCTCTCCGCTTTCAACCGCTTCTGGAACATCGTCGGCGCCACGAAACTCATGCACACCCCCGACAGCTGGGAAGGCTGGTTCTGGGGCGCCATGCACCACTGGGGGAACAGCCTTCGCCTCGGCTGCCCGGAGTTCTACGGCACCGTGGAGGACTGTCTCAAGGAAGCCGAGATGATCGTGTTCTGGTCGAGCGACCCGGACACCACCTATGGATTTGAGGGGACGCAACGGCGCGAGTGGGCCCGCCAGCTCGGCATCAAGATGGTCCACATCGATCCGCACCTCAACCACACCGCGGCGCACGTGGGCGGGAAGTGGATCGCGCCGAAACCGGGTACCGACGCGGCCCTGGCGCAGGCGATCTGTCACGTCTGGATCACCGAGGGCCTCTACGACAAGAAGTTCGTGGCCGAGCGGACCAACGGTTTCGACGAATGGAAGGCCTACGTTCTGGGCGAGACCGACGGCCAGGCCAAAACACCCGAGTGGCAGGAAGCCGAGACGGGCGTGCCGGCACGGGACGTCCGCGCTCTGGCGCGCGAGTGGGGATCGAAGAAGACCTACCTTGGAGCCGGCAGTTGGGGCGTCGGCGTGGGCGGCGCCTGCCGCACCGCGACGGGCATGCAGTGGGCCCGCATGATGACGATCCTGGCCGCGATGCAGGGTTGGGGACGCGCGGGGGTCAACTTCGGCAATCTGCAGTTCGGCTCGCCCCTCGATTTCAACTTCTATTTCCCGGGCTACGGCGAGGGTTGGTGCCGGGCCCCGGCCCTGCCCCGGGATTT
>CAZBTT010000190.1:0-8488 GCA_964494295.1 uncultured Acidobacteriota bacterium | reverse complement strand
GATCGACTGGACGCGGCCCATCGAGGGCATGCCCTTCGGGGTGACGTTCGTCCAGGTTTTCCCGCCGTCCCGTGTCACCTGAACGAAACCGTCGTTCGTTCCGACCCAGATGACGCCCTTCTCGAGCCGCGATTCCTCGATCGCATAGATCGTGGAGTAGATCTCCTCGCCGGTGATGTCCCGGGTGATCGGTTCGCCCGAAATGCCCTGGGTCCCGTCGGGTTTCGCGGTGAGGTCGGGCGAGATGATGTCCCAGGTCTTCCCTTCATTCGCGGTGCGGTGGAGATACTGTGAGCCGTGGTAGATCACGTTCGGATCGTGCGGGGAGATCTCGAAGGGGGTGATCCGCTGCATGCGGTAGCGGATGCCGCTCGCCGCCTGGCCATAGCGGTTCTGCGGATAGATCCAGTAGCTCTGCTCCTGCCCTGTCTCCATGTTCATCCGGTAGAACTCGCCCTTGCAGACGCCGTACACGATGTGCGGCGCGCCGGGCTTCGGCTTCACGGGACCCGTTTCGCAGCCCGGCCCCGGCACCTGCATCATCATCGCGTCGTCGTAGGCGTGGGCGAAAGGAGGCAGGCTCGGCAGGATCAGCGGCCAGCCCGTGTCCTGCTGCGCGCCGTAAAGGCGATAAGGGAACTGGTCGTCGGTCTCGATTCCGTAAATCTCCGCGGTCGGCTGGTTCATCTGCGTGGTCCAGGTAACGCCGCCGTTCATGGTCACGTTGGCGCCGCCGTCGTTGGTCTGGACCATCAGATCGGGATTGTCCGGATTGATCCACAGCGCGTGATTGTCGCCATGGGGCGTAGAGAGCGTCTTGAAAGTGCGACCGCCGTCGGTCGACTTGAAGAAGCCCTCATTGCTGACGAACACGGTGTCCGGGTCTGTGGGATGCGCATGGACGTTGGTGTAGTAGAAGGGCCGGCGAAGCAGGCCCTGGTCGTTCGATTGTCGGGACCAGGTGGACCCCGAATCATCGGATCGGTACAGGGCGCGCTCCTCACCCGGCGCTTCGATCAGCGCGTAGACCCGCTTCGGGTTCGAGGGCGAAATGTCGAGATCGATCTTTCCGATGAGACCCGCGGGAAGACCGGACGTCAGCTTCGTCCAGGTGTCGCCGCCATCGATCGTCTTGTAGACGCCGGCTCCGTTCCTCGCTTCACTGCCGCTGATGATCGTCCAGGGCTTCCTCTGCCCGAACCAGAGTGCGGCATAAAGCTCCTTCGGATTCGCGGGATTCATCGCCACCGCCGAGGCGCCGAGTTTTTCGTCGACGTAGAGCACCTTCTTCCACGTTCCTCCGCCGTCGTTGGAACGGTAGACGCCGCGCTCGGGTCCGTCGGTCCAGGGAAGGCCCTGGGCCGCCGCGTACAGGGTTTGAGGGTCCGAAGGATGCACGCGCAGCTTCGCGATCTGACCGGCGTCACGAAGTCCGATATGAGCCCACGTCTTCCCGCCATCGTTCGAGCGATACATGCCGCGGCCCGCGATCACGTTGCTGCGGATGCCGTCGCTTCCGGTGCCGACGTAGACGATGTCGGGGTTCGACTCGGCGACCTCGATCGAACCGATCGATCCCGTCTCGAAGAAGCCATCGGAGACCGGAAGCCAGGTGAGCCCATAGTCGGTGGTCTTGAAGACGCCCCCGCCCGACGTGCCCTGGTAGAACGTGCCCGGCTGTTTGCGGTGGCCCGCGACCGCGGTCACGCGACCGCCCCGCGAGGGACCCACCATCCGATAGCTGAGGCCTCCGAGCAGCTTCGGCTCGATTCCAGGGTTCTGGGGCGCCTGGGCGCGCACCGAGGTTTCAATTCCCGCCACTGCGAGGAGGAGGAGCGGGAGGGAGGAAAAGCGCCGGACGTTCATTGTCGTCTCCTGAATGCGGGCCTCACCGCTCCTTGATGGTCAGAGGAACGGAGGCGCCGGCGGAGAGGAGCAGGCTCACGCCGTCCTCTACCGAAAGATCTGTTTCCACAACGTCCTCCACGGGGAGGATCACAACGTCCCCGACGTAGAGATGATTGGTCGGAACGTAGACCGTGAGCACATCGTGCGTGACCCCGTCCCGGAGTGTGAGCTTGAAGGAACCGGTGACAAAACCGGGCGTGGTCCGGCCGGGCAGGCGCGCGAAGACGAAACGCTGGAAGGCGTCCTTCGATTGGGGTCCGCCGAATCCCGAAAGCACCTTCTTGGTAGTTCCATAGACCGAACCCACCAGGGGCACGACATCGAGCACCGCATCGGCGCCATCGAGCACCTTCTTGAGCGGCCCCGCGGAGAAAAGAAGGCCCGCGAGAAAGATGGTCACGACGGTAATTACAAAGCCCAGACCCGCGATGTCCCTTCCGAGAAGCAGATTCGCGAGGGGATGCGCGAGGCCGTCAAGATAAGAGAACAGCCACCACAAAGCCTTGATGGTGATGACGATCGGAACGAGGACAACGAGGCCCCCGATGAAGGTGTTCCGCAGCCTGGTGGCGACCCCCGGCATGGGACGTTCCCCGATCAGGGGCGCTTCATGGTCAGGCTGGAACGGAATCGTTCGCCCTTCTTCGACAGCGCTTCGACATCCATCACCCAGGCGTTGGTTCCCGGCGTCCAGGTGCTCGCGATCTCCGCGATCAGCGGTCGCTGACCTACCTTGATGTCGTCCTCGAGGATCCTGGCCGGAGGCGCTTGCACCTGGCCGTTGACCGCGATCTTGACGGTCAGGGTGTCGAGTTTCGCGTCCTTCTGACCTTCGTTCCGCAGGAAGATGCGCACCCTGAAGGGGCTGCCCGGAACCAGGGGACTGGGTGAAACCTCGAACTCGTATCGGCCGCTGAACTCCAGCATGGCCACACCGGACATGTCGAAGCCCTTGGGTTGATTCCCGCCCGTGGTGGGAGCGGCGGCGATCCGGGTGCGGGCGGTGACGAACTCCCGCAACTCCGGCGCAGGCGCCGCCACGGTGGGTGCGGTCGCCGGGGTCTGCAAGACTGCGGCGGTGGGCGCGGGCAAGGGCGGCGGAGTCGCGGTCTCTCTGGGGAGCGGCCTCAAAACAACTGTGGGCAGCGCGGCCGCCGTGGGCTGGGTTTGGGGCGTCGAAGCGGACGCCACCGTGGCCGCCCCGGCCGGGGTGGGCCGGGCCGCGACACGCGCGGCTTCCCGCTCCTGGCCCTCGATCACGCGGCGGGCGCGGTCGTATGCATCACGCGCCTGCGAGAACGTCTGGGTGGCCGCGGTGAACTGCCGGTCTTTCAGGCTCTGCGCGGCTTCGGCCGCGAACCTCTCGCCTTCCGCGAAAGCAGGATCGAGCGAAGCCCCTGTCTTCGCTTCGGCGGCTGCCTTCGCTTTGTCCATTTCCGTCTTTGCCGCGGTGGCGCGGGCCGAGAAGTTGGCGTTGAGCTTGCTGGACAACTCGGCGACCAGGGGATTCTTGGGATCGAGGGCGATGACGCGATCGAGCGCCGCCGAGGCCTGCGTGGAATCGCCGCGGGCGACCGCATCCCGCGCCGCCGCCACCGAGGTCTCGAGCTCCCGGGTGGCGCTTTGCGCCTGCTCGCGAATCCCGAGCGCCTCGGGATTGTTCGGGTCGAGCTTGAGGATTCGGGTCGTCTGCTCGACGGCGCCCTTGTAGTCCTTGTCGTCGAGGACGCGGCGGGCGAGATCGAGTTGAGTCTCCACGAGGTTCGCGGTCAGGGCGTTGATACTGGACTGCGCGGCGTTGTCCCCGCCCTGTCGCGTCAGCACGCCGTAGCCGAGGATGACGGCGACCACCAGTATGCCCGCGATTCCCACCAGCACCAGAGGAGTGTTGGATCTGGGGGGCGGCGGAATCGATGCCGAGGCGGAGCGCGGATCACCCTGGCGGCTTGGAGGCTTGGAGCCCGATCTCGGGATTCGACCCGTGGTGTAGGGAATCGCGGGGACGCCGGCAGAAGGGGGTACCGATCCCGACCCGCTGCGGCCGTAGCTGCGGAACTGCCCTGCCTTCTGTGTGCCGGTTGCGGACGCCACGACCGGAGACTGCGCCACGGCGGTCGCGTCGGCCGCGGGCGCCGGCGGCGCGTCGGTGGGACTCTCCTCGTACTCCACAACCTCGGGGTCTTCACCGTAGCGGAAGGCCCGGATGGCGTCACGGAGTGCGGCGGCGTTCTTGTATCGGCCGTCGACCTGCTTGTTCATCGCGATCTCGATGATCGTGACGATGCCGTCGGGAAGCCGCGGATCCCACTGGCGGGGTGGCGGGGCGTCGCGGTGAACCACCTGATAGAGCGTGGCGTGAACGGACTCGGCGTCGAAGGGCTTGCGGTTGGTCAGGAGTTCGTAGAACACCGCGCCCGCGGAGAAGACGTCGGAGCGGGCGTCCACACGCTCGCCCATAACCTGCTCCGGAGACATGTAGTTGGGCGTGCCCATGACCACGCCGGTCTTTGTGAGATCGGAGCTGCCAAGCCGGGCGAGGCCGAAGTCGAGGATCTTCACCTGTCCGTTGGGCTGAACGTGGATGTTCCCGGGCTTGAGGTCGCGATGGATCACGTCGCGGCCGTGGGCGTAGGCGAGACCGTCCGCCACCTGCTCCATGATGTCGAGCTTCTGGTCGAAGGTCAGCTGGGCGAGGGTGATGAGCTCCTTGAGGTCCTTCCCCTCGAGCAGCTCCATCGCCATGTAGAGCTCGTTGTCGGCCTGGCCGAAGTCGAACACCGTGATGATGTTCGGATGGTTCAGCTGGGCGGCGGCGCGCGCTTCACGGAGGAAGCGTTCCTTGTTCTCGCTGTCCGAACCGAGGGCCGCGGAAATGGTCTTGATCGCGACCGTTCGGCCCAGGACCGGATCCTGAGCCCGCCAAACGACTCCCATCGCCCCGGAGCCGAGGTGGCTGATCGCTTCATATTTGCCAAACGTTTTCTTTGGAGTGTCGCTCAAAAGATCCCTCGACGGTTTTTTGAGCATAGCATCGGGAAGCAACTGGAAATGGCCGACTTCCGCAGCGAAAAAAGGAGAGGCTCGAGGGTTCGATGAGCGCCTCGGCAGACATCAGACCCCGCGGCTCTGGAAAATCGACTGCCGGGTCCGTCTATCCGAGGAGCGCCTTCGTGAGCCTCGCGATCAGGGCGTCGCTGTCCGCCTCCTTTTCGATGCCCCGTGTGAGCACCACCAGAACGCAGGGATTCTGGCCGTAGACAATCCCGGCATCGTGGTGGATGCGGGTGATCGTGCCGGTCTTGTGCGCGACTTTGGTCCCTTCGGGCAAGCCCATCGGAATCCCGTCGCGGAACTTCTGCTCCGCCATGACCTCGACCATTCGTGCGCTGGCGCTCGCCGACACGGCCTGACCGCGGGCGATCGCGTTCAGCACCACGAACAGACCGCGCGCGGTGGTCTCGTTGATGATCCCCTGATCGAAGGCCTTCTGATCCTCAACCCCCCGCCTCACCTCGAGGCCGTGGGCGCCGAGCCCTTCCATCGTGGCCCTCACGTTCTTGACGCCCAGCCGGTCGATCAGGAGGTTGGTCGCGAAGTTCGAGGAGACCGTGATCATCTGGAAGTTCAAGGCTTCAAGCGTCATCGACTTCCCGATGTTGCGGTACACCGTGTCGTCCGAGTCCTTCTCGAACTCCATGGAGTAGAGCGACCCATCGACCACGCTTTTGAACTCGTTCCGGATCGCGATCTGGTCGGTAAGCCGCAGCAGCTTCGCCTTCTCCTGGCGGAACAACTCCACCATCACCCCGACCTTCATGGTGCTGGCGGCGTGGAATACCTTGTCGGCCTCGTACCACCACTCCTCGCTGCCGTCGAGGGAGCGGTACGCCACCGCCACCTCCGCTCCGCTGTCGACGATGATCCTCTCCGCGGAAGCGCGGCGATCCGGGAAGGGCGTTCGCTCTGCGGGCGCAGCCGGCGCTGCCTCCTTCGGGATCTGCGGCGTTCCTGAAAGCATCACCATCATGGCCAGCAGGGGAAAGGTCGGTTGGATCACGAGAACCCTCAACGCTCCGATGCTACTCCGACCCGGAACAGACTGGCCGCCCACTCTCCGCCCGGGCGCTCGTACACCTCGACCCGCTCGACCGGCACTCCCTCCATCACTGATTTGAAATCGAGGCCGGGCGAGCGCGGCCCGAGTATGGCGAAAATGGTCCCCTTCCCGGCCTGGGTCATGATCGCTTCGCGGGTGGCGGAGGTCCCGAAGTCCCCCTCGACGAGGGTGAGGCGGGGATGGCGGGCGAGGAGAACGGCGAGGCTTGTCGACAGGGTTCTCGTGCCTCCCGTATCCACGAAGACGACTGCTGGTCCGGCCTCACTCTCTTGCTCAAGTCGCCGCGCGGCCTCGCGCACCCCGTAGCCCGCGGGCCATCCGGTGACGAGCTGGTGGCGGTCGTCGGCGGGAAACGGCGCACTCGACGGCTCCTTGAAGAGCTGGATGTCGAAAAGGAGACCCTGAAGAGAAATCGCGAGAGCAAGGCCGAGGGCCGCCACGTTCGCTCGTCCGGTGTTCGGGCGGGCGCACACCACCTCGATTCCCCCCGCGATCAGGATCAGGAGAGGCGGAAGGGTGGGCAGGATGTATCTCGCCGACCACGGCTCGGACAGCAGTCCGAAGAGGACAAGGGGAAGGACAAAGGAACCGCCGAGCCACAAGGCTCGACCATCCCGCAGCCACGCGAACGACGCCGCGCCGGCCATCAGGACGGGAATCGCGAAATAAGACTGGAGCCAGCCCGCGATGTCGCGAAGGGTCGCCATGAGCGTCGACCCGGGGAGATCCGGATCGGCCAGATGCTGAGAGGCGATCTCTCCGCTGTTCGCGGCGAAGAACCACAACATGGGCGAAGCGCAAACGAGGGCCGCGGCCATCGCCAGCGCGGAAGCGACGAAGGATTTGCCACGGTCCTTCGCGAGAAAGAAAGCGGCCATGGGGACCGCGGGCAGAAACATGAGCGCCGAGACCTTCGCGACGATGGCGAGCGTCGAGGCCGCGACAAGGCCGATCCAGGGTCCAAAACGGCGCGGGTCGTCAATGAGGACACGGGCCGCGAACATCACACCGGCGACGGCGGCGGCAAGGAAACCATCCGAGAGGGCGAGGCGGTCGTAGACCAGGGCGAAGGGGCTCAACACGTAGAGCACCCCGGCGATCAGTCCCGCCCTCGTTCCGAACAGCCGGCGGGAGACGAGCATCGTGAAAATAAGAGTCAGCGCCCCGGCCATGACCGCGATGAGGCGGGCGGCCCAGAGTCGGTCCTCGAAGGGAAGGGCAAGGCCGTAGGTCGCGACGGCGAGCAGGCGGCCCGAGCCAACCGGCCTCAGGATCCGTCCTTCTTCCCACAAACGCTCCGCCCACTGGAGGTGCACCGCTTCGTCGAGGAAGATGGGCAGCGTCCCGAGACTCGAGATTCGCGTCGCGAAGTAGACGACCAGCACGAGGCCCATCGCGGCGAACCGCGACGCGCCCTCGTGCCGCGAGCCCGGATCAGGCGCGTTCGACATGGGTCCTACGATAGCCCCGCCTGAAGCGGGGATCGGCTTACATCTTCTTCTTGAGAGTCGGCGGCGGCGCCACGACGGGGGCGGGAATCGTGTCCTTGGGAAGAGGCTTGCGAGGGAAGAGTTCGTCGCGATTCGCGGTGTGGTAGACGAGCGACGCGATGACTGCCGCGGCCTGCATCATGTCCTCACGCTGGATGCGGTCGTAGGTGTCGAGGTTCGTGTGATGGGTGCGCGTGTCGTAGTCGGCCTCGTCCTGGATCATCTGAAAGCCGGGAAGCCCGACGGAATCGAACGACAGGTGGTCGGTGCCCCCGGTGTTGCGGATGCTGACCGTGGTGGCGCCGAGATCCGCAAAGGGCTCGATCCAGGACTCGAAGATCGGGACGGCCGCCGTGTTCTGCTGCGCCCAGACGCCCCTCACCTTTCCCGTACCGTTGTCGAGGTTGAAATACGCCGCGAACTTCGAGTGGTCGGGCTTGAGCGTGATCGGCCCGGTCGGCCCGCGCATGAAGGAGGGAAGGCCACGCGCGTCGGGGGCGGCAGCGGGACGGGCGCCGAAGTTTTCGCGGACGTAGGCGGCGGAACCAAGAAGCCCCTGCTCTTCACCGCTCCAGAGGCCAATGCGGACGGTGCGCTTCGGCTTCATGTCCTTGAGGATCCGCATGACTTCCATCGCCACCGCGGAACCCGCAGCGTTATCGGTGGCTCCGGTGGCGCCGTGCCACGAATCGAGATGGGCGCCCACCATGACGATCTCGCTCTTCTTCACGGGATCGGAGCCGGGGATCTCGGCGATGGTGTTGTAGGCGTTCGGGTCGTCGTCGTGGAAGCGGGCCTTCACGTCGATCTCGAGCTCGACCTCGACCTTCTTGTCCATGAGACGGGCGATGCGGTTGAAGTGCTCGGCGGCCATCACGAGCGCGAGGGGCCCGGGCTCCTCGCCCTTCTCGCGGGAACCGCCGCCGCCGATGCGGACCATGGTTGCGGCGAGGCCGGAGGCTTCGATGGTGGG
>CAZBTT010000189.1:0-8525 GCA_964494295.1 uncultured Acidobacteriota bacterium | reverse complement strand
CCGGTGATCATCGTGGGGTGGGGGTCGGTGCCGCGGAGGGTGTCGGGGAAGGCGAAGGTCAGGCCGTCTTCTGTCTTTGAAAGCACGCCCTTGGCGAGGTACTCGAGGTTCACCTGGTGCACGATGCCGGTGCCCGGCGGGACCACGCGGAAGTTGTCGAAGGCCTTCTGACCCCAGCGGAGGAACTCGTAGCGCTCGTTATTGCGCTCGAACTCGAGTTTCGAGTTCTGCGCGAGGGCGTCGCTGGTTCCGTAGGCGTCAACCTGCACCGAGTGGTCGACCACGAGGTCCACGGGAACGAGCGGGTTGACCGTGCGCGGGTCGTGGCCGAGACGCTTGACCGCGGCGCGCATGGAGGCGAGGTCGACGACCGCGGGCACACCGGTGAAGTCCTGAAGAATGACGCGGGCGGGCATGAAGGGGACTTCGATGTCCTTGGGCGCTTTCGCGTTCCACGCGGCGAGGTTCGCAACATCGGCTTCGTGGACCAGTTCACCGTCCACCGAACGGAGAATCGCCTCGAGCACGACGCGAATCGAAAAGGGGAGCGTGTCGAGATTCGGCGCGACACCGGCCTTCTTGAGAGCGTCCAGCCGATGGATCGTGAAAGCGCCGGCCTTGGTTTGGAGCGCGGCCCGGGAACCGAAAGAATCCTTCTTCATCCAGCTATTTTACGTGCCGCGCCGCCCCTTCCCCTGGAGGGGCGATCCAGAGCCCGATTCCGCCTACTTCGCGGGCTGGATGGTCAGCGGATCTCCGGTCGCGTGGTCCTTGATCTGGAACCGCAGGAACTCGTGGACGGCGGCGAGGGCTTCCTTGTTCCT
This sequence comes from uncultured Acidobacteriota bacterium, assembly GCA_964494295.1. Lineage (GTDB taxonomy): Bacteria > Acidobacteriota > Vicinamibacteria > Fen-336 > JAGNNV01 > JAGNNV01. The sequence goes on along the minus strand of CAZBTT010000189.1, from coordinate 7,701 downwards.
GGTGGCGATCACGACCCGGCCGCCCTTCGCCGAGGGCTCGTAGGTGTAGCTGATGTCGGCCTTGAGCTTCGTCATCGTGGCCGTTCCCGGAGGTGTCACGCTGTGCACGAGCATCGGCGCTTTGAAGTTGCCGTCGGCGAACATCTTCGCGATGTGCCCCAGGTGGGTCTGGATCTGATCCCGGCTCTCCTTGTCGTCCTTCGAGTTGGCGTCGACCTGGATGGCGCCGCCATCGGTCTGAAGGATGAAGTGGTGCGTGGTCTTCTCGTGAGAGAAGCCCATGGCCTTGTCACCGTTTGTGTCGACCTCGTGCTGGTGTTCGCTTTTCCGGGCTTTCGTGGCTCCAGTGTCCTGCGAGGGGATGAGGGCGGCGATCAGAATCAGGGCGGCGGGGTTCATGGTGTGTCTCCTTGTTGGTTTCGGTGTCGGATAGAGCGGAAAGGGATTCGAGGAGGCGCGCCGGGCCGCCCGCAGGAGTGCTTTGAAGTTTCTGGTCCCATGTCTCGAGCAGCATGCGCAGATCGTCACGCAGTTTTGTCAGCTCGAGCAGCCGCACTTCGGTCGACGCCAGCTTTGAGGCGGCAAGCGCTCTCACCTTGCGGCAGGGAGGGGCGCCCCGCTCTCGTTCCTTGAGGACGATCGCGAGTTCAGCGAGCGAGAAGCCGAAGGCGAGCGCCCGGCGAACGAGCAGAACGCGGGGCAGCGCGGACTCGGGATAGACCCGGTAGTTGTTCTCTGAGCGCGCGGGCTTTTGCAGCACGCCCACACGCTCGTAGTGCCGGAGGGTATCCGCGCTTACTCCGGCAAGCCGCGCCAGTTCTCCAGAAGCGATGGCCATCTCTCGCGCATTATCGAGTCTGGAACCCGTTCCAGGGTCAAGAGAAATCTCGTGAAATCTCCCTCAGCCGCGCGGTGTCTTCGGGAACTTGTCGACCGTGTGGGCGATCGGCTTCTGCATCTTCAGGTAGTCGTAGACGATGCCGAGATCTTCGTCGGTCAACTTGTTGTACTCCGCCCACGGCATCGCGGTGTTTTGCGAACCCTTCGGGAGTTCGCCCTCGACGCTGCCGAAAGCGCGGAAGAGGCCGATGAAGTTCTCCCTGGTGCGGTCGCCGAGACCGCTCTCGTGAGGAGAGAGATTGGCCGAGCGCACCGTGCCCCAGGGGCCCCGGAGTTCATTGTCGCCCGCCCATTCGCGGCCGGGGATCGGCTGCATCTGTGGGTCGACCGTGGTGTGGCAGAAGACGCAGCCCATGGTCGTGGTGAGGTAACGGCCGTACGCCGCGGTGTCGGTTTTCACGGGGGCGGCGACCGGACCCTCGAGGGGCTTCGGAATGAAGCGGATGACGATGGGAAGGGGGAAGTCGAGTTTGGGAGCCGGAGCTTTGTAGTTCACAGGAGGAAGGGTGCGCAGATAGGCCACGATCGAGAGCGCATCCTCGTCGGAGAGATGCTTCAAATCGCCATAGGGCATGAGCGGGAAAAGCGGCCGTCCATCGCGGGAAACCCCCTCCCGCATCGCGCGCAGGACCTCGCCGTCGGTCCAGGCTCCGATGCCGGTTTCCTTGTCCGAGGTAATGTTCGGCGGACAGACCACGCCGGGCACGCCCACGCCTTTGTCGAAGCAGTAGCCCTTTACGCCGTACGGCGCTTTCGGCGGACCGGAGTACCGGTTGAAGTCACGTTCCGAGTGGCAATCGACGCATCCTCTCGTGTGGGCGAGGTACTCGCCACGGGCGAGACGCTCCGGCGTTGCGACCGCGGAGACCTGTTGGGGTGGGCGACTGAGCGGCCGGGCGAGGAACACGAACCCAGCGAAACCGGAAGCAGCGAGGGCGAGGAGGGTTTTCTTGAACATGGGCACCCGCGAAGATACGGGTTTTGCGCCCATTTGTTTCATCCCTCCGGTGCCTCCGCAGCACCCGGTGTTCAAAATCACTTTGGATCTTGACGTCGCGGCTCCGGCTGGAGGGTCGGGTCGCCGGCAACAGGACGCGGTCGGCCCGCTCACCTCCAACCTCCGCCCAGGGCGCGGTAGACGTTGACCACAGCGAGCCGTTGCGTCGTGAGCGCGCGATTGGCTTCGAGCGCGCCCGAGATCCCGTCCCGCTCCGCGAGCGTCCGGGTCAGGGAGTCGACGAGCCCCTCTTCATGTTGAACCGCGACGATTCGCGCCGCCTCGGCGGAAGCGATCGCCCGGCGTTCGTTGGCTTCGAGTTCGCGGGTCGCGGCCGCGTAGGCATCGACGGCACTCTGAGACTCCTCGAGGGCCGCGAGTACGGTTTGCTCGTACTGAGCGAACGCAGCGTCCGCGAGGGCGCCCCTGGCCCGCATCTCGCGGCGCAGCCGTGGCCAGTCAAGCGCGCGGAAAATGAAACGAGGCGACGCGAACCAGGATTTCGCCGCGCTCTCCGTGAGCCGGCCCACACTGCCCGCGACGAGACCGAAACCACCCGTCACTTCGACGGTCGGGAAGAGCTCCGCGCGCGCGGCCGAAGCCCTCGCGGTGGCGGCCGCCACCCGCAGCTCAGCGGCCGCGACATCGGGCCGTCGTCGCAGCAGTTCGGCGGGAGTGCCGATCGAGAGGACGGTGGTGCGCAGGGGCGCCTCAATGGCTTGGGAGATCTGCCAGCCTGAGGCCGTTCGTCCCGTAAGCGTCGCGAGGCGCAGGCGGGCCCGCTCCGCCCGGTGCCGCGCCGCGGAGACCGCGACCACCAGTTCCTCATCCACCTGCTCCGCGCGCAGGAGATCGAGGCGCGTCACCCGGCCGGCCTCGAGCATCGCGTTTGTGGTCGCGATCTGCCGGGCGATTCCGGATTTGAGCCGCTCCGCGAGAGCCAGTTCGTGCTCCGCGCCGCGCAGTTCGAAGTATGCCGAAGCGACCTGGGTGAGGATGGCGACCTCGACACCGCGGGCGTCCATTCCAGAGGCCGAAGCCTCCGCGGCGGCCGCCCGGTGTTTCTTGCCCAGCCGGCCGAAGAGGTCGAGTTCCCAGGTGAGGTCGAGCCCGGCATGAACGCTCGAGATGGCCCGCGTCGGCCGGGCGCCATTGGATTCGAAACCGCTTGGGTGACGGCGCGAGACAGAGGTGTTGATGTCGACTTGCGGCAGCCGTTCGAGGGACGCCGCCCCCGCGAGTTGCCGAGCCGCTTCGTAGCGAGAGGCCGCGGCGCGCAAGTCGCGATTCGCCGCGCGCGCGTCGTCGATGAGTCCGTCCAGCACCGGATCGGCGAACTGCTTCCACCACGAAGCCTCGAATTCTGAATCCTTCGTCCCTTCTGCCGCGATGGAGGCGGGGGTCGCGATGGTCGAGACCTTCGCCTCATATCGCGCCGCGCAGGCCGCGCCCGAGATGGAAACGCCGAGAACCAGCCCCAGGGCCGCGGCCAGTCGTTTCGGAACGATGGAGAAAGCCGGACGCCTCGAGGTTCGGATCAGGTGATACGCCACCGGCGTGAGGATCAGGCCGAACAACGTCACGCCGACCATTCCGGAGAACACCGCGATGCCCATCGCCTGGCGCATCTCGGCGCCCGCCCCGGTCGCGAGCACCAGAGGCGCCACGCCCATGATGAAGGCGAGGGAGGTCATGAGCACCGGCCGCAGGCGCAGGCGGCAGGCCTCCAGGATCGCTTCCATGGGAGCAGCCCCTTCGCCTTCGCGTTGACGCGCGAACTCCACGATCAGGATCGCGTTCTTCGCGGCGAGGCCGATGAGGACCACGAGACCGATCTGCGTGAAGATGTTGTTGTCCCGGCCGGAGAGCCACAACCCCGTGATGGCGCTCAGAAGCACGGTGGGAATCACCACCATCACCGACAAGGGAAGCGTCCAGCTGTTGTACTGAGCGGCGAGGAGGAGGAAGGCCAGCAGCACCGCCAGCGCGAAGACCAGGCGGGCGCCGTTGCCTTCACGCATTTGCTGGTACGTGAGATCCGTCCATTCGTAGGAGAACCCTTCGGGGAGCGTGGCCTCGAGGATTCGCGTCATTTCCGCCACGGCTTCACCCGAACTCACACCCATGGCGGGCCCGCCGTTGATGTCCGCGGCCACGAAGGCGTTGTAACGGGACACGGGATCGGGGCCGGAGTCGGGGCGGATCGTCGCAAGTGCTGCGAGGGGGATCATTGCGCCGCCGCTGCCCCGAACCTGGAGCTCCCCGATGTTGTCGGCATCGATCCGGAAAGGGTGATCCGCCTGGACCGTGACGGGATACGTGCGGCCGAGCATGTTGAAGTCGTTGACGTAGAGCGACCCAAGGTAGACCTGCAGGGTTTCGAACACGCGGTCGAGGGGCACCGCAAGCTGTTTGGCGCGCTCCCGGTCGAGGTCGAAGAAGAGCTGCGGGACGTCCACCTGGTAACTCGAGAAGACGCCGGCAAGGCGGCTCGACTTCCACGCCTCCGCTGTGACCTTCTGCGTGGCCTCGAACAAGGCGCGCTCGCCCTTAGCCGCGCGATCCTGGATCTGAAGCTTGAAGCCGCCGATCGTTCCAAGGCCGGGCACGGGGGGCGGCGGGAACATCGCCGCCATAGCACCTCCGATCGACGCGAATTTCCCGTTCAGCGCGCCGGCGATGGCGCCCGCGCTGAGGTCAGCCGCGGTGCGCGACTCGAAGGGATCGAGCATCGCGAAGCGCGCGGCCACGTTCGGGCTCGCCCCGAAGCCGGTGATCGGGCGGCCGGGAAGCGCGACCCCGCTTTCGACCCCGGCCTGATCGGCCGCCAAACGGGTCATCTCCCTGACCACCGTCTCGGTTCGATCCAGAGAAGCTCCATTCGGGAGCTGCGCGATGCCCACGAGGTAGTACTTGTCCTGGGAGGGCACGAAGCCCGTGGCGATGCCGCCGAAGCCGATGGCGGTGAGGGCGAGGAGCCCCGCGTACACAGCACCCGTGATGCCCGCGAACTTGATCGCGCGGCTCACGCCAAATACGTAGGTGACGCTCGCACGATCGAAGAGGGAATTGAAACGACGGGTGAGCGGGCCGACCGTGCGATCGAGCACGCGCGTGAGCCAGTCCCTGGGCGCCGTGTGCGCCTTGAGCATCGACGCGGCGAGGGCCGGCGAGAGGGTCAGGGAGTTGATCGCCGAGAGGACGGTCGAGATGGCGATGGTCAGGGCGAACTGCCGGTAGAACTGACCGGACAGGCCACCGAGGAACGCGGTGGGGATGAATACCGCGCACAACACGGCGGTGATGGCGAGGATGGGGCTTGTAACCTCGCTCATGGCCGCGAGCGCCGCCTCCCTCGGACGCAGGCCCCGGCCTATATGGCGTTCGACGTTTTCCACCACCCAGATCGCGTCGGCGACCCACATGCCGAACGAAAGCACCAGGCCGCAAGGCGACAGGGTGTTGAGGGTGAAGCCGAAGAGGTGCATCACCGCGAACGTGCCGATGAGGGAGACGGGCACCGCGATCACCGGGATGAAGGAGGCCCTCCAGGTCTGAAGGAAGAGGAGAACCACCAGGACGACGAGGCCGGTGGCTTCGAACAGGGTGAGGGCGACATTGCGGATGGAGGCGCGAACGAAGATCGTGGGGTCGTAGACGATGCGGTGTTCGAGACCCGCCGGAAACGCCTTCGCGAGTTCGTCCATGGCCGCGCGGACCGCGGTTGAGACCTCGATGGCGCTCGCTTTCGGATCCTGGAGGATCTGGATCGCGGCCGCGGGCTCGTTGTCGAGCAGGCTCCTGATCGCGTATTGATCCGAGCCAAGCTCCACCCGGCCGAGGTCGCGGATTTTCACGACACCCCCGTCTTCGCTCACCCGCACGATGATGTTCGCGAAGTCCTCGGGATCGGAGAGCCGGCCGGTGGCGTTCACGGCGAGCTGAAAGGCGGCCCCCGCGGATGGCTGTTGGCCGATGGCGCCCGCCGCCACCTGCACGTTCTGCTCCCGGATGGCGTTCACGACATCGCCGGCGGTGAGCGAGCGGGCCGCGACCTTGTTCGGGTCGAGCCAGACGCGAAGGCTGTAGTCGCCCGCGCCGAAGATCAGAACATCTCCCACTCCGGGGATACGCGCGAGTTCGTCCTTGATCCGAAGGGTCGCGTAGTTCGAAAGGTAGAGCGGGTCGTAGCGCTTCTCCTCTGAGAGCAGGTGGACCACCATCAGGATGTCGGGCGACGCCTTCTGGGTGGTGATGCCGATGCGTTGAACTTCCTGGGGCAGACGCGGGATGGCGCGGGCCACGCGGTTCTGCACCTGTACCTGGGCGAGATCGGCGTCGACTTCGGCCTCGAACGTCACGGTGACGGTGAGGGCTCCGTTGCCGGCGGCCTGCGAACTCATGTACAGCATGCCTTCGACGCCGTTGATCTCCTGTTCGAGGGGCGCCGCCACGGTTTCGGCGATCACCCTGGGGTTGGCGCCCGGATATGCGGCGCGCACGACCACGGTCGGCGGGGTGACCCGCGGGTATTCGGTGAGCGGCAGGCCGCCGAGGCTGAGGAGGCCCGCGATGACGATCAGCGCGGAGAGAACGATGGCCGCGATGGGCCGATCGATGAAGAAGCGAGAGGCGTTCATTGGACCACCTCGGTAACGGGAGTGACCTTCATGCCGGGACGGATGCCAGGAAGGCCGGGCAAAACCACCTGGTCACCCGGGCGCACGGCGTCTTTGATCGTGCGCCACGCCCCGGCACCGGGGCCGAGGGTCACGGGCCGGTATTCAACCGTGCCGTCCGGAGCGGCCACGAGGATGAAACGCGATCCCTGGTCGGTGCCGATCGCTCGCTCCGGAACGACCGTGGCCCGGTTCGCGGTGCCATAGCGGAAGGCCACGCGCACCACCGAGCCGGGGAGCAGGCGTCCGTCCGGGTTCGGCACGCGCGCCCGGACTTTCTGGGTGCCGCTCAATGCACCGACGCCGTTGTCGACGAAATCGATCGGGCCTTTGACCGAAGGTCCGCCATCGAGCGGAGTCACGACCGCGCGCCATTCGTCTCGCGGGCTTAGGACCGCGCGCGCGGCGGTGGTGGGGTCGAGTTCGAAGTAGACGTGGAGCGGGTCGGTAGAGCGGAGAACCGCGAGGCGTGTTCCATCGCCGGGCCCGCCCGTCACGAGGTTGCCCTCGGTGACCTCGGCTCGGCCGATCCGGCCGTCCACGGGGGCTTGAACCGTTGCGAACTCGAGGTTCAAGGTGGCCTCCTGGAAGGCCGCGAGGGCGGCGTCGAGACGGCCCTTCAGAGCCGCGGCCTCGGCCTGTCGCCGCTCGAGTTCTTCAACCGATACGGCGTCTTTGGCCACGAGTCTCTGCGCGCGCTCCATTTCCTCGGTGGCGCGCGAAAACTGAGCCTGAACCGTCGCGGCCTCCGCTTCCGCCCGCTTCACCGAGATGGTGAAGGGTCGCTGGTCGAGCCTGAACAGAGGCGTTCCCCGACGGACGTATTCGCCCTCCCGGAACAGCACGCGCTCCAGGGCTCCGGAAACGCGGGCCCGCAGTTCGACGGTGTGGATGGCTTCGACGCGAATGTTCTCCGCGTAGCGCAGTGCATTGCCGATCACATTGGCGAGCAGGCGGGAGAAGGCATTTGGCCGGACGTGGATGGTCGGGTCGCCGGTCAGCGCCGTCACCAGCGTCTTCTTTCTCAGCCTGGCTTCGTCGGCGAGCGTATCGAAATAGGCCGCAAGGTCGAACCGTCCGGGGTCCTCCGCCGCCTCGCCGCGAGCGAAATCCAGATAGCCCTGC
>CAZBTT010000188.1:0-8532 GCA_964494295.1 uncultured Acidobacteriota bacterium | reverse complement strand
GGCCAAGGGAACGTTGCTGCTCGGCGTGGGCGCGGTCATCGCCGAGAGCTTCGAACGGATCCATCGGAGCAACCTCGTCGGCATGGGCGTCCTGCCAATTGTCATCAAGAATGGTGAGAACGCGGAGAGCCTGGGTCTCAAGGGCGACGAATCGATCAGCATTGGTGGTCTCGACGAGAAGAGCCTCACCCCGCGGCAGACCCTGACCATCACCGCGAAACGCCCGGATGGTTCGAGTTTCTCCTTCGCGGCGACCTGCCGTCTCGACACCGCGGTGGAGATCAACTACTACAAGAACGGGGGCATCCTGCAAACGGTGCTCAGGAAGATGCTGTCCTAGCGGACGAGCGACGCGTACGCTCGGCTCCCGAGCCACTCCTTCACCTCTCCAAGAACCGCTCCGAGACTCGGGGCGACGAAGAGGACGTCCTGCATCCGATCGTGGGCGTAGGCCTGTTCGGCGACCTCTTCGAGGCGAAACGGCCTTCTCTCGACTGCGTCCGAAAAGGCGTGTGGCAACTCTCCAAATGAGGAAAGCAGCCCCGCGCCATAGGCGCGAAGTCCGCGGCGTTCCTCAATCACGCCGAACTCCAGCGTAAACCAGTACAACCGCAGCAAAGCCTGGAGCTGGCGCTCGGAAGCCGAAGACGCGGCCTGACCGATAACTTCATTCAGTCGGGCCGCATCCTGGTCGGTGAGCATCGGCGCATGGCCGATCGCCTCGTGGACCAGATCGGGCTCGGGCGTGTAATCGGGGCGCGAGCCGTGGCGCAGGTACACGGTGCAAGGCTGGCGGCGTCGCCCCAGATGGCTCAGGAATATCCGGGCATCGAGAAGACCATCGGTGAGGACAAGCCCAAAGCCGGTCTCTTCGCGCAATCGAGTCGCGAGCGAACCGGGAAGAGGAGGCCGGGCTGCGGAAATGTGGAGCCGTCGAACACCCTCGAGATAGGGAGCGCAGGCATGCACCTCATGGAGGCTGGACAGGCGATCCATCACCGCCCGCCAGACCGCGGTTTCCTCCCCCGTGTACTGAACCTCCGGGAGCCCTGTACCGGGTTCCTCGATCGAGGCCACGAGAGCCGAAAGAGCGTTCCGGCGATCGAGGTAAACGCGATCGCCCTCACCCGGATGTCCGGCGGGCAGAATGACGGAAGGCGCATCCAGCATTGTGGTGTTCATGTTCCTGATCTCTTGAAGATGGACGAAAAAGCAAAAGGCCCGCTCTTTGTGCAGAGCGGGCCCGTGGTGCGCGGACCGGAGCGAGGACGAAGCTCTAGGCCACCCGGGTCCCTCCCGGGTAGTAATAGCGGTGCGCGATGGCAGCGGTGGTCACGACGCCGCGGAGACTATCAGACCGGGGCGGTTTTCGGGCTGGAGCGGCTATCCTGATCCCATGGCAACTTCGATAACTTTCCTCGGCGCCGCCCGGACCGTCACCGGCTCCGCGTACCTCGTTGACTCCGGCCGGTCCCAGGTCATGGTGGACTTTGGAATGTTCCAGGGACGGAAAGAGGTTCGGCAGCGGAACTGGGTGGACCCCGAGTTTCCAGCGCCCCACGTGGAAGCGGTCGTCCTCACCCACACCCATATCGACCATATCGGCCGGATCCCGCGCCTTGTCGCGAATGGTTTCAAGGGTCCGATCTTCTGCACTCCCCCCACAATCGAGCTGGCCGAGGTGCTCCTCAAAGACGCCGCGCACCTGCAGATGGAAGACGCGGAGTATCTCAATCGGAAGGGTCTCACGAGTCACAAACCGGCCGTTCCGCTCTTCGACGACAAGGATGTGGAGCGCGCGCTCAAGCTCTTCGTCTCCGTCCCCCTCGGAAAGGTCCAGTCCGCGGCCCCCGGCATCTCGTTCAGCTTCCGCGAGGCCGGTCACCTTCTCGGAGCCAGTTCGGTCGACATGACGATCGAGGAAGCGGGTCAATCCCGGCGCATCCTCTTCTCCGGCGATCTTGGCCGCTACAACGCCGTGCTCGCCAACGACCCCGCCCCCTGCCCGGACGCGGACTATGTGGTGGTGGAGAGCACCTACGGCAATCGCCAGCACCCGGTGATCTCGGTCCAGGAGCAGCTCTTGTCCGTTCTCACTCGCACCTTCGCGCGGGGCGGCATTCTGCTCATTCCCGCGTTCGCGGTGGGCCGGGCCCAGCAGATGATCTGGCTCATGGACCGCATGGTCCATGAACAGAAGATGCGGCCCTTCCCCATCTACATCGACTCGCCGATGGCGGTCGACGCCACGCGGATCTACGCGCGCCACGGCGAATCGCTCAAAGACTCGCTGAGCCTCGTGGGCGGCGCCAGCGTGTTGAACAGCAAGTGGGTCCGGCTCGCGAGGTCGCGGCAGGAATCGGAGGCCCTCAACAACCTCAAGGGACCCGCCGTCATCATCTCGTCGTCGGGCATGCTCTCGGGTGGCCGCATTCTTCACCACTGCCGGGTTCGCCTGCCGCACGCGGAGAACACGCTGCTCATCACCGGCTATCAGGGCGAAGGCACGCTGGGACGACGCCTCATCGACAAAGCGACGACGGTGCGGATCCACAAGACGGAAATCCCCGTTCTCGCCGAGGTCACCGACCTCAAGGGACTCTCCGGCCATGCCGACGTGAACGAACTGATGCGCTGGATGTCCGAGGTGAAGACAGCGCCGCGGAAAGTCTTCGTGACTCACGGCGAGGAAGACGCCGCGCTGGCGCTTGCCGCCCGCATCACCGAAGAGCGAGGTTTCGCGACGCACGCGCCCAGACATGTCGAGCGCGTGATGCTCGACTGACCTTCCGGCAGGACCACCCACGACAATGAGCGAGGGGAGCACCAACGCGGCGCGCCGTTTCGTGATCGCGCGGGGAGCGGTGCGCGGCGAGCATGTTCGGCTGACCGAAGCCTGGCAGGAGATGCTCGCGCGCCGGACTTACCCGGGGGCCGTGGTCTCCCTGCTTGGGGAGTGTCTCGCCGCCACCGCCCTTCTCACTTCCACGGTGAAGATGCTGCAGGATGACGGACGCCTCAGCGTTCAGATCCAGGGCGGCTCGCCGGTCTCGCTGCTCGTGGCGGAGTGCCGCGCGGACTTCACTTTCCGGGCGATGGCGCGAGTACAACCCGACGCCGTCTTCGGCGAAGCGCAATCCCTGGGCGACCTCGCCCGCGGCGCCACTTTCGCGGTGACCATCGACCCGGGCGGCGACTACGACTCGTATCAGAGCCTCGTACCCATCGAAAGCCCATCGGTTGCGAGCGCGCTCAACGAGTACATGGCCCGGTCGGAGCAGATCGAATCCCACTTCGCTCTGGCCGCGAACGGCTCTGTGTGCGCGGGCCTGCTGGTCCAGAAGGTGCCGACCCTCGGAGGTCACGAGACCGGCGACGACCCGGATGCCTGGAACCGGATTCGAACGCTGGCCCAAACCCTCACGTCGACAGAACTCGTTGAGTTGCCGGACGAGCAGGTGCTGCATCGTCTCTTCAATCAGGAGGAGGTTCGGCTGTTGCCTCCCCGCGAGATCCGTTTCGTGTGCCGGTGTTCGAAGGAACGCGTAGGCTCGGTCCTGAAGGTTCTGGGCCGGAACGAAATCACCGGGCTCCTCGCGGATCGACGAACCATCGAAGTCGACTGCGACTTCTGCGGGCTGCGCTACACGTTCACCGCTGAAGAGGCCTGGGCGGCGCTGGCGGCTTCGGCTTAGGGCCGCGTTTCCTTGAAGGTGTCGCAGCGGTTCGGATCGCCGGTGGTCAAGCCGCGGCGCAGCCAGAACTGACGCTGCTCACCCGAGCCATGGGTCCAGGACTCGGGACGGATGGACCCTGCGGTCATTTCCTGAATCGCGTCGTCGCCGATCGAGGCGGCGGCGCGCATACCCTCTTCGAAATCGCCTGGCTCGATCACCTGACGATCGCGACTCGCCCGATGGCCCCAGACCCCCGCGAAACAGTCGGCCTGAAGCTCGAGCCTGACCGAGAGTGCGTTTGCCTGGGCCTCACCGCCCTGCTGTTGAGCGGCGCTCACCTGGCTTGAAACTCCGAGGAGGTTTTGGACGTGGTGCCCCACTTCGTGGGCAATCACGTAGGCCTGAGCGAAGTCGCCGGGCGCGCCGAAACGCTTCGACAACTGGTCGAAGAAGACCGGGTCGAGATAGACCTTGTTGTCGGCCGGGCAGTAAAAGGGCCCCATGGCCGAGGACGCGGTGCCGCAGCCGGATCGAACCGCCTGGGAAAAGAGAACCAGCGGGGGCTCTCGATAGGTCTGTCCCGTCTCCTGGAAGATGCCTCGCCACGTTTCCTCGGTGTCGGCGAGGACCAGGGCGGCGAACTTGCCCAGTTGATCCCGGGGCTGCGCGGCATCGGCGGGAGCTTCCTCCACCGCGGTCTGCTGCTGCACCGCACCCAGGAGTTGAAGAAGTTTGCCGGGATCCTGCCCCGTGGCGTAGGAGATAACCAAAACAAGGAGCAGGCCGCCACAGCCCACCCCGGCCGGTCCGCCGCGCATTCTCTGGCCCCGTCGGTCTTCGACGTTGGCGCTTTCCGTCCGTCCTTCGAGCCGCATGCGAAAGATGCTAGATGAGAATGACGCTCCCCAAAGTGCGGAGGCGCACGTAGAGCCACTAGACTTCCCTGGCGCATGAGCGACCTGTGTTCCGTCTGTCTGGCCGCACGGGCCACCATCACACCCTCGCCTGAACTGGAATCGCTCATCCGGATCAACCTTCCCTGGCTCGAGGAACACACGGGCTGTTGTTCGGCCTGCGCGCGACGGTTCCGAAGGGCGCTCGCCTATTTCCGCGAGGTTCGCATGGCGGATGGCTCGTCGTCGCCCATCCTGCCCACGCCACTACGCCTGGGCGCCTCCGATCGTTACCGGGGCCGAGGCGTCACCATCGCTTTCCTCGACGCCGGCTTCTTCGCTCATCCCGATCTGGTGACCCCTCACGACCGCATCCGCGAATACGTCGACGTGACCCGGACGGATGCGCGCCGGTCGGATATCGACGATCCGAAGAACGCGGGCTGGCATGGGCTGATGACCTCGGTAGTGGCCTGTGGAAACGGCGCTCTCTCGGGCGGCCTTTATCGGGGCATCGCCTCCGAGGCCCAGCTCGTGCTCGTGCAATGCGGCACCGCGCGCCGCGTGTTTCACAACGACATCCGGCGCGGCTTCGACTGGATCCTCAAGAACCGTAAGCGGCACAACATCAAGGTGGTGAACGTCAGCGTGGGCGGCGATTACGAAGCGAGCTACCTCGACGATCCGATCTGCGAAGGCGTCGAGGAGGCGAACCGGGCCGGGATCCTCGTGTGCGCGGCGGTGGGAAACGCCGGCTACTCGAAGAAACATGCGGTGATTCCTCCTGCTTCCTCGCCCTCGGCCCTCTCGGTGGGCGGCTTCAACGACCGCAACCGACTGAGCCGCTTCGGTGTTACTCCGTATCAGTCGAGCTTCGGGCCGACGGTGGATGGGCTGCAGAAGCCCGAAATCGTGGCCCCCAGCATCTGGGTGGCGGCTCCCCTGCTTCCGGGAACCGAGACCGCACAGCAGGCAGGGCTGTACTCGCTGCTTCTCCAGACGGAGGACTCGCGGCTCTCGGATGTGCTCGCGACCCATGAAGGCATCGACGAATCTCTCGACAGCGCGGCCGCACTCGCCCCTCAGCTGATCCGGCAGCTCGTCTCCGTGAAGTTCCATGACCAGAATGTCATCTCGGAGTCCTACAAACACGTGGACGGAACGAGCTTCGCGTCTCCCATCGTGGCGTCGATTGCCGCACAGATGATCGAGGCCCATCCCGGTCTGAAGCCGCTCGAGATCAAGGGCCTGCTCGCCGGCACCGCTCGTCGCGTCAGCGAGCTGCGGCCTGAGCAGCAGGGCTTCGGCGTGGTCGATCCGCGAGCTGCCTTAGCCGCCGCCCTGGGCCTCGGTCGCCAGGAGCGGCGCGCGCGAAAGAGGGGCCGAACGAGAGCGGTTACGGCAACTGCACCTTGATGACCGCGGCCGCGTAGGCGAGAGCCTCACCCTCATCGCCCGGACGCTTGTGTATGGCCCGGAGGCAAAACTCGTTCTCGCCGGGAACCCACAAGCCGCGCGGCGCGTTGAATGGAACTTCCGTCCACACAGAGGGCAGGGGCGCTTTGGTGAGGACACGTCCGTTCAGGACCAGAGTCAGGTACTGATCGCGAATCCGCGCCGGCGAGCGGGCCAGCGCGAAGCCACGCAGGTCGAGAGGATCACCGAGAACCCAGACGGAGGGGAACGGCGCGCAGCCGCGGGTCCACGAGGGCGAGTGCACTCAGGGCCGCGGCGAAGGCCCGCATCACTTCACGCGGACGCCGCCCTTGACCACGATCGGCACGTTCTGAAGAAGCGTGACGTTTGAAAGCACATCACCACGGACGGCGATGACATCGGCCATTCGTCCGGCCGCCAGTGTGCCCAGATTCTTCTCCTGCTTCAGGAAGCGGGCGGGCCAGCGCGTGGCCGCGCCAATCGCCTGCATCGGGGTCATGCCGAACTTCACCCAGGTATCGAGTTCGCGCCAGGTGGAGTCTGAGTGGAAGTTCGCGGGGATCCCGCTGTCCGTGCCCACCATCATGGTGACGCCGGTTTCGCGGAGCTGCTGGAACTTCCTCTGCAGCGTCGGGATCCTCCGGAAAGTGAGCGTGAAGTAGTCGAGATGGGTGATGTTCTTGAGGGAGTCGCGGATGTCCTTGACGATGTCCTTCGGCAGGCCTTCCTGCCAGAGCGGGTCGTCGAGGCGCTCGGGGAAAACCTGCGCGGTGTAGTTCGTCAGGTAGAGCGGAGAAACCGTCGGGCACCAGAACAGCGTCTGGTTGCGCTTCTTGAGACCATCGATGATGTCCTGGGGATATTCGGGCTCGGTGGCGAGCCCCGTGTGCTCGAAACCGTCGACCTTGTGCTTGAGCCCGATCCGTATCTCCTCCTGGCGATGGGCATGCGCCACCACCGGCTTCCCGGCCTTGTGCGCGGTCTCGACCACCGCCGCGACCTCGGCCTCGGTCATCTGATCCTGGTCGATGAGTTTGATGAAGTCGACGCCCGCGTCGACGAGCTTCTGCACCTTGGCCCGCGCGTCCTCGGGGCCATCGACGCCCCAGCGGACGAACTTCTCGTACTCGAAGTAGGGCGCCTTCTGAATGAAGGGACCCGAGACGAAGAGGCGGGGGCCCGGAATCCCGCCCTTCTCGATCCGGCGTTTCACCTCCAGGATGTCCTCGAGCGGCGCGCCCAGCTCACGCACCGTGGTGACGCCGGCCATCAGGAGCTGTTTCGCCGCGACCGGCATGATCTCGTCGCGGAAACGGCTCATGTACGTCTTGTCCCAGTGCTCGTAGTCCGCATGGCCGACGATCATCAGGTGGACATGCATGTCCATGAGGCCGGGAAGGACGCTCATGCCTTCGGTGTTGATGACGGGCGTCCCCGGCGGCACGTTCACCTCCGAACGCGGTCCCACCGCGACGATGCGCTCGCCCGCGATCAGAACCACGCCGTCCCGAATCGGCGGACCTTCATAGCCATCGATCACCTGACCTCCGACGAGCGCGAGGGTCGGCTTCAAAGCGGCGGGAGGGTTTGGCTGCGCGGCGGATGCTATCGACGCGAGGGCGAGCAGAGAGGCGAACGTGGATCGGGCAAAAGACATCATGGTTCCTTCTCCTCCTCGACCTCGCGCTTGAGCCAGGCCGCGCGCACCGGAGGAGGCATTTTCGAGTTGGGGCCGCGAACGGAGCGCCAGACAATCTCGTTCAGCAAGAGATCCGGGGCGCGATCGGCTTCGGCCAGATTCATTTCGGCCGACTCCTTCGCCCCGTAGGCGCGCGGATCGTTCTTCTCATTGACGTCGATGCGTGGCGGCAGGGCTTTGAAGGGCGTGAGGGCCGGGGCCAGCGAGAAGGCGTTGTAGAGCGGTGTGGCCGCCGCGTCGTACTGAGACAACGGCTCGAGGCCGAGGATGAGCTCCATGGTTCGCAGGAAGCCGGAGGTGGTGTAGAGAGTGCTATCGACCACGCCCTTGCGCTGAGTGTACGGACTGATCACGAAACCGATTGAGCGATGCGCGTCTACATGATCGGAGCCGTTCTGAGCGTCGTCCTCGAGGACGAAGATCGCGGTCTCTTTCCAGAAGCGGCTCGCCGAAATCGCCTCCACGAGACGTCCGAGGGCGTGATCGTTCTCCGCGACCATGGCCCGGGGCGTCCAGGCGCCCGGGCGGGCCCCGGCGGTGTGATCGTTTCCAAGCCTCAAAATGTTGAGCCGAGGCAGGTTTCCGTTCTTCTCGAACTCGCGGAACTCCTCGAGCCACACATCGATCCGCTGGTTGTCGGGGATCGAGAGGTTGTAGGGCGGGTAGGTCGGATGGACGTGATCCTTCAGTCCAGGGACTGAGCCGGTGTAGGGAGGCTTCATGGCTTCATCCCAGCGGATCTCCTCGCCCGGGATGGAGAACTCGCCATAGCTGCGATACGAGACTCCCTTGCGCGCGGCGGCGGCCCACAGATACCCCGGAGGGG
>CAZBTT010000187.1:0-8549 GCA_964494295.1 uncultured Acidobacteriota bacterium | reverse complement strand
TTGGGCGTGCGTCGGGCCAGTTGGGACCTTCATCGTCATCCCGCGATCTCCAGGACTTCGAGTCGGCGCGGATCGGGAAGCCCTGGATCCACAGGCACAACCATCTAAATGTAGGAGAACTCGCTTGACTCATCGTTTTCGTTTTCTGGCCATGGCGCTGTTGCTGGCCCTCACCGCCTGGTCTCCCGCGCTGGGACAGGGCACCACCGGCGTTATCGAAGGCACGGTTGTCGACGCCCAGGGTCTCGGAATTCCCGGGGTCGTCACGAGTGCCACCAACAGCGCCACGGGCATCGCCCGCTCGGCCGTGACCGACGCGGCGGGCGCCTACCGTATCCCCGGCTTGCCGGTCGGAGCCTATGAGGTTCAGGCGCTCTTGAGCGGCTTCAGCGCCCCGGCGCGAAGAGCCCATGTCAACGTCGAATCGACGACCATCGTTCCCTTCCGGATGTCCGTCGCCGGCCAATCCGAAACCGTCGAGGTCACGGCCGAATCGCCCTTGATCGATTCCAGGGACTCAGGCGTCGGCGAAGTCATCACCGCGGTTCAGATCGAGAACCTCCCGCTCAACGGCCGCCAGTTCGGCAATCTTGCCGCCCTGGTCCCGGGCGTCAGCCTCGGCTTTCATCCGGACCCGACCAAGAGCACGCAGTTCGCGCCTCAGGTGGCGGGCGGCGGCGGACGCAACGTCAATTACCTCATCGACGGAGGCGATAACAACGACGATACCGTCGGCGGTCTGGTCCAGAACTTCCCCCTGGATTCCATCGGCGAGTTCAAGTTCGAAACGCAGCGTTTCCGCGCCGACACCGGCCGCGCGAACGGAGGCACCATCAAGGTAGTCACGAAGAGCGGCACCAACGATCTCAAGGGCTCGGTGTTCGAGTACTTCCGCAACAAGGCGCTCAACTCCAGGACCACGACCGAGATCAACAACAAGGTCGACAAAGGCGAGTACACGAAGCATCAGTTCGGTGCCAGCCTCGGCGGCCCGATCATGAGGGACAAGACTCACTTCTTCCTTTCGGTCGAGCGTGTTCAGCAGGACACCACGCAGTCCGTCAACACCCAGGGACTCTTCCCCGAAAAGGACGGCGCCTTCGACGTGCCGTTCCGGGAAAGTCTCGCGGTGGCCAAGATCAACCATCAGCTGAACGGCAACAACTTCCTGTCCGCCCGCTACGGCTATGACAAGAACGAGCAGCCTGACGGTGTGACGCCCAACACGCCCCCCGAAGGCTGGGGCGTCAGCACGAACAAGTTCCACTCCGTCAACGTGAACCTCAACAGCGCGCTGTCCGGTGGCCGTCTCAATGAGCTGGTGTACCAGTACTCCTACTTCAAGAACACGATCTCGCCGGCGTCGACCCTGCCCTACGAGGCCTTCCCCAATGGCGTCAGCATCGGCCAGAGCGTGAACACGCCCCAGACCACGGAACAGCACAAACATCAGTTCCGGAACGACTTCTCATGGACCATGGGCCGGCATGATCTGCGCGCAGGAGCGAGCTTCATCTACGAGCCGACACTTGACATCACTTTCTCAACCGGACAGGTCAACCAGTACGCCCACCTTGGAGCCTCGCGCAACTCCCCGATCACGTCGATCACGCGCAACGGTTCCATCGCCGGGTCCGGCGGAAGCGAGGGACGCATTCCCAACAACCAGTACGCCGCCTACCTGCAGGACGGGTGGCGCGCCAACGACAAACTGACCGTCGACATCGGCGTGCGCTACGACCTGGTCACGGGCTTCGCCTTCGATCAAAGCAAGAACGTCGTTTTCTCCGAGCTTCAGGCCGCGGCCAGGGCCGGCGTGTTCAAGAGCGGCGGGCTCCCCTGTCCGTGCATCGGATTCGAAGATTTCGGGAAGGAACCTCGCGAGGACCGGAACAACATCGCCCCGCGGCTCGGCTTCACATACGACACCAAGGCCGACGGCAGCCTGGTCTTCCGGGGTGGTCTCGGGCGCTACTACGATTTCGCCTACACCAACGCGAACATCCTCTTCGCGGTCATTGGCGCGCAGTCGTCGTTTGGAACCATCTATAGCAACACCGACTCCGCCGGCATCCGCAACGCCGATGGCAGCTTTTACCAGGTGGGTCAGCCCTTGCCGCCCAACCAGCTCCTGGGCGCTTCGGCGCCCCTTCCCACCCAGGCCGCGACCCCACGCGTGAAGCAACCGTTCACCGACCAGGCGAACTTCGGCTTCTCGAAGGCTCTGGGTCAGGGCTTCGCGCTCGAAGTGGACGGGGTCTATGCGCACGGTCAGGACCTCGGCACGCGCATCGCGGCGAACGTCCGCATCAACGGGGGGCCTCGTCGTCTTTCCGCCTATCTCCCGCAGTCGGGGAACACCAACTTCCGGATCGCCATCATGGAAGGTGAGAGCTACTACAAGGGCGTGAACATCGCCCTCAAGAAGCGGTCGAGCCGCCTCTCCTTCACCGCCTGGTATTCGCTTTCGAGTTCCAAGTCGAACGCCAGTCTCCGCGCGACGGATGACTTCGCCGGCTTCAACTCGCTGAATGCGTTCGATCCCTTCAACGAAGCACAGATGGCCCCGACCGGCACCGACTCGCGTCACCGCGCGACCATCAACGGCACCTGGAACGCGCCTTTCGGCCTCCGCGTATCGCCCATCTTCCGCTACAAGTCGAAGACGCCGTACAACGTCACGACCGGCGTCGACGGCAACCGCGACGGCGCGAACTTCGACCTGCCGCAGGGTGTCGCCACCCTAAATTCGGCGCGCGGCGCGGACTTCAGGCAATTCGACCTGCGCCTCGCCCGCTTCATCAGCCTCGGCAAGGGCAAGCGCGTGGAGTTGATCGCCGAAGGCTTCAACGTCACGAACGCGAAGAACCCGGGCGGTTTCATCGGCAATCAGAGCCTCGCGGCCTTTGGCACTCCCACCGCATTCGCGGGTGACTTTCAGCGCGGTGAGCAGCGTCTGTTCCAGCTCGGCGCGCGCTTCGACTTCTAAGTCGTCGCCGGCTGAGTCGTACGAGGGGGCCCTTTCGAGGGCCCCTTTTCCTCGGATCTTCGTCGGAATCAAGGGGACCTCGTTCCTGCTTGCACCGGACTATCCGCTGATGCGATACGAGCAGCGGGCGTGGTTGATGCCCGCGCGAACCTCGAGCCATTGGGAGCTCGGTTTGTGGCGTGTGGTGGGGGGTGAGGTTGAAGTATCGAACGCGCAGGATTCCAACGATCCTCGCCTGGTGGCGACCGAGCGGGTGTACACCCTCCACGATGACACCCTGCACTACGAGACCTACATGTCCACGACAACGACGGAGACTCCACGGCGGGCGCTTCACCTCGAGGCAACGCTCACGCGCGTGAGCCCCGGGGGCAAGGGGTGGATCGACCCGCATCGGGAAGGCTTCGCCGTACGGCCGAGGCTCTAGGCTTCCACGGAAAACAACCGTTTGGTCGCGTCGGGAGACGCGGCCGCCCTTATCGTGCGCCCAAGCCAGGAAACAGGCGCGATTGGCGGGCTGAACCAGTCGTAGACTGCAGGGCCCGAATGAAGGTCCCTCCGCTCCGATCCGGCGCCGAATACACCGACAGCCTCCGCGGGCGGAATCTCCGCGTGTTCTTCATGGGCGAGCGGATCGCCGAGCCGGTCGACCATCCGGTGATCCGTCCTTCGATCAACGCGGTGGCGCGGACCTACGACCTCGCCATTGAGGAGCCCGAGCTGGCGACGGTCCACTCGTCGCTGATCGGCCGACGCGTGAACCGCTTCCTTCACGTCACCGAAAGCGTCGACGACGTAGTGATGCAGAACCGGATGCAGCGGCGCCTCGGGCAACTCACCGGAACCTGTTTCCAGCGCTGCGTGGGCATGGACGCGTTCAACGCGCTCTTCGCCGTGACCTTCGATGTCGATGCCCGTCACGGCACGTCCTACCACCCGCGCCTCCGGGCCTTCCTCGCCATGTGCCAGGAGCAGAACGTGGTGGTGGGCGGCGCCATGACCGACCCCAAGGGCGACCGTTCGAAGGGGCCGAGCGCCCAAGACGATCCCGATCTCTTCACGCACGTCGTCGAGCGTCGCCCCGACGGTGTGGTGATCCGAGGCGCCAAGGCCCACCAGACCGGCTGCCTGAACTCGCACTGGATCGTGGTAATGCCCACCATGCGCCTTCGGGAAGCCGACCGCGACTACGCGGTCGTGGCCGCGGTTCCGGTCACCGACCCCGGCCTCACCTTCATCTACGGCCGCCAGTCGTGTGACACGCGCGCGCTCGAAGGTGGAGAGATCGACCAGGGCAACGCGACGTACGCGGGCCAGGAGGCGCTCATCGTCATCGACGATGTCTTCGTTCCGTGGGACCGCGTGTTCATGGATGGCGAGACGGAGTTCGCCTCCCCGCTCGTGGACGCCTTCACCACGTACCATCGCCGCAGCTACGTCTGCAAGACGGGCGTGGGTGACGTGTTGATCGGGGCGGCCGCCGCAATCGCGGAGATGAACGGGGTCGCGAAGGCGTCCCACGTGAGGGACAAGCTCGTGGAGATGACGCACCTCAACGAGACGATCTACGGGGCGGGCATCGCCGCGTCACACGAGTCGCGGCCCACCCGGGCCGGGAACTTCATCAACGACGACGTTCTCGCCAACGTCTGCAAACACAACGTCACCCGCTTCCCCTTCGAACTCAGCCGACTGGCGCAGGACCTCGCCGGGGGCCTCGTAGCCACGCTCCCGTCAGAGCGCGATTTCGCGAGCCCCGAAACTGGCCCGCTGCTGAAACGTCTCCTTCGCGGGCGCTCTTCCGGCGATGCCGAGGCGCGGGCGCGCATGCTTCGCCTCATCGAGAACATGACCATGGGACGCAACGCCGTCGGCTACCTCACCGAATCGCTCCACGGCGCGGGCAGCCCGCAGGCGCAGCGGATTCAGATCGAGCGGTCGATGAAGCTGGATGAAAAGAAGGGTTTTGCTAGGGCGCTCGCGGGAGTGCGCGAGGAAGCGGGGAGAACATGACGATGCGACACACCACCAAGGCGGGCCCGGCTCGGACCCGCACACTTCCCCACTCGCACTGGTCGCGCCTGCTCACCGAGTCGAGGAATCCCAAGTCGATCAACCTCGACCGCATGGCGACCGAAAAGGTGGTGACGCTTCTCCTCGATGAGGACCGTCTCGCCCTGATCGAGGCGAAGAAGAAAGCGCGGGACGTAGCCTCCGCGGCGCGGCTGGTCGCGAACGCGTTCTCAAAGGGCGGACGGACGATCTTCGTGGGCGCGGGCACGAGCGGGAGGCTGGGCGTACTCGAGGCGGCCGAGTGCCCGCCGACCTTCGGAACGATGCCGGACCAGATCGTGGGCGTCATGGCGGGAGGCGAAGAGGCGGTCTTCCGCGCGAAGGAAGGATCCGAGGACCGGGCGGATCACGGCGAGGCGGCGGTCTCCACCGTGACTTCGAAAGATGTGGTCATCGGCATCTCCGCGAGTTCGGTTACTCCCTTCGTGCGCGCCGCGCTCAAGAAGGCGCGGGCTCGGCGAGCGAAGACCGTGCTGGTGACCTGCGCGCCCCAGGCCCGCCTCTCTTCGTTCGCCGACGTGGTCATCGCGATTCGCACCGGCCCGGAAGTCCTCACCGGATCCACACGACTCAAGGCCGGCTCGGCGACCAAGGCGGTCCTGAACGCCATCACCACCGCCGCTATGGTCCGGGTTGGGAAGGCCTACACGAACTTCATGGTCGACCTGCGGCAGACTTCGAAGAAGCTCGAGGATCGCGCGCGCCGCATCGTGGCCATGGCCGCGGATGTCGACCTGGCGGAGGCCGACCGCCTGGTGCGAGCGGCCGACGACGAAGTCAAGACCGCCATCGTGATGGGCCTGCTCGGCGTGGACGCGCCCGCGGCCCGGCGCCGCCTGACCGCCTCCGAGGGTCACGTAAGGAAGGCGATCAACGGGGCGCGGCGGACGAGCGGCCGCTGAGCCCGCCGCCTACCTCTTCTTTCCGAAATGGTAGGTCATCGAAAGCCACGGGATCGGAAAGCCCTCGTCGATCAGTTCGCCGACCAGGATCACGCCCACATCGGCGGATAGTCGGTCCCCGAGAAAACGCAGGCCCATGGCGAAGGGCTGCTCACTCAGCTTGAAGTCTTCGTGGAGAACGAGCCAGTTCTCCGAAACGAAGAGGATCCTTCGGGCCAGGCGGGCGGTGCCGCCGAAGATGATGACGGGGGTGTGGGATACGTGGCGCCTGGTCTCGTAGAACGGCCGGCCGTTGTTGTAGGTCCAGACCGTATCCCTCTCAACCGTTCTCGCCACCGCGACGCCCAGAGTCAGACTCTTGTCGGGAGGACCGAAGGTTGCGGTCGTGAAGGCCACGCCGAGGTCCGCGTCATCGTCATCCTCACCGCCGCGGGCATAGAGGACGCTCCCCGACACCGAGAGCCGGTCTGAGAACTGTTTTCCCCACCGCGGCGCCACATAGAAAAGCTGTTCGCCTATGCCGAGTCCGGGGATGGTCGACATACCGCCCGACAGGCTCAGGTTGTCGGTGATGCCATAAGCGACGCCGGGAAAGACCACATAGTGGTCGGAAAAGTACCCGCTACCTTTCGCCAGCGGTCGGCCGGTCGGCGCGAAGAGAAGGCGCGTGTAGTTCGAATCCGATGGCCGGCTCTCCGCGGCGCCGTTTCCGCTTGCGTCGATCCGATCGACTTTGCCGCGCGGGATCTCCATGGCGACGCCCCCCGCGGTCACGATCTTCAGCTGCTCGTCGTTCTGAGCGACGATTCGGGCGAGCAGCACGCTCCCGTCTTTCATGCGGATGGTCACGATCCCGGACGTGGCGTCCGCGAGAGGCGGGGCGGCGGGATCCTGCGTCCCTGCCGTCGCGGGACGGGCTAACAGGGGCAGGGAGGCAAGAACAGCGGCGAACAGGGTTTTCTGGAACTTCATGGGGCCCTCCTCAGGGAACACCGGAAGTTTCTCGGGTGCAAGGGTAGCGTGTCCCTAACAAAAGCGTGAATCGGTCCAAATAAGATCCAAAAGGGGGTGGGGAGTCCGACGCCCAGACTTTCGCATGGGCCCGCCCGTCCAAACTCAAACCGCGGCCACGGCCGCTTCCCTGACGAGGTCCCACCGGATGCCGTTCGTGTCGACACTTCTTCTGCTCACCGTTGCCGCGGGCGCGGCGCCCGTCCATGAAATCATGCCCGGACACCTGCGCCCCGAAGCACGCATCCTCCTCGACACTCGTTGTGGAGACATCGAGTGGAGCGGCGCGGCGCGTGTTCCCATCGGACTGCAGGACGCCATCAGGTGGATGTATCAGTCAGAGTTCAGTCCGTGACGTCGACGGACGCCTGACGCTTGCGGTTGACGCTCAGCTTCAAGACGTCAGGGCGCGAATAGTGTCCCGAAGGATCGAAGTTCTGGCGCTCGCGCCGGACCACGGCGTGATCGATGGTGGCGACGCGCACGCACTCCTCGCCCACCACCGGCGGAATCACCCAGGAGCCATCGGGTCCGGCCAGGCACGAGCCGCCATCGGCGAGGAAGTCGCCGCCGCGGTGGCCGGAGATGATGGCGGACCGGTGAGGCGTCGTCTCCGGAAAGTCGTCGAGACGCATCAGGCCGGAGACGGAGAGAACGTACGAGCGCGACTCCTTCGCAATGAAGCGGGTCAGGTCTTCCGTATTCCGAAGCGATCCCGGCCAGATGGCGACGTGAAGGTCTTCGCCCTGACCGTAGAGCGCGGCGCGGGCGAGCGGCATCCAGTTCTCCCAACAGTTGAGAGCGCCGAGGGTGAAGTCGCCGATGAGATGCGTGCGCAGACCGTGGCCGTCGCCGATCGACCAGGTCAGCCGCTCTTCATAGGTCGGCATGAGTTTCCGGTGCGCGGAAAGCACGTCGCCATGCGGGCCAATCACCACGCAGCAGGCGTAGACGCTCTCCCCCCGGTCCCGCGGTTTCTCGAGAATCCCGAGAACTGCCGCGATCCTGCGATCGGCACAGGCTTCCTGGACCGGACGCAGGTGGTCATCCTCGATGGTCACCGCCTGCCGGAGGTACTCGGCGTGGAGTTCTTTCTGCCGCGCATCGTTGAAGCGAGCTCCGTCGGTCAGTTCGATCCAGAACGGGTACCCGGGCACGAGACACTCACCAAAGCCGACCACCTGTCCGCCCTGGTCCGCCGCGGTATGGATGGCCGCCACCACCTTCTCGAGAGTGGCCTTTCGGTTCAGCCAGACGGGTGCGAGCTGGGCGAAGCCGACAACGAGGGGCGACGAGGTTCGGGGCATGACGGGCGACCTCAGATAAAAGTGGCGATGCCGTCGAGCGGCTTCTTCGTGATGTCCGGAACGCGGACACCCTCGGCGGGATAACCCACGACGAGGAGCAGATACGCGCGCTCGTTCGCGGGTCGGTTGAGAACGGTCGAAAGGAACCCCATCGGGGACGGCGTGTGGGTCAGCGTCGCGAGGCCGGCATGATGCAGAGCCGCGATCAGGAAGCCCAAGGCGATGCCCACAGACTCGGTGACGTAGTAGTTCTTCACCTTCCGTCCC
>CAZBTT010000186.1:0-8553 GCA_964494295.1 uncultured Acidobacteriota bacterium | reverse complement strand
CTGATCCTCAAGAACGCGAACGGCGACGAGGGGCCGATCTTCAAGGGTTTCAGGTGCATCCTGCCCGCGTTCGGAGCAAACTGCGAGGGGAAGACGAGCCCGGTGTCGGACTACACCCCCGACCACGTCTGGCGGGAGCAGATCGACGGATTGCGCGACGACCTTCGGCGAGACTTCGATCACGTCACCCTTCTCGCGGACTCGCTGGAGTTCGCCCGCACCCCCGCCTCGGGTTTCGACGGCATCGGCATCTACGACAACTTCATCGGGCCCGAGTTGTACGCGGGAATCGCAGCCGGCGCGTCACGGGCCGGGCTCTTGTTCTCGCTCAACGTGAACCCGGGATACGACCAGATCGAACCCCGGCAGCGGCCGACCGACCCGTGTTATTCGCCCCGCGACTTCGCGCCCGGGGCCGGCCAGTTCGACTGGTCGCAGTCCTCCGAGCGCGAGCGCGCGTCCGCCTTGTCGGTGCAGCGGATCGAGATGTCGTTTCGGGAGGCGGTGGCGGTTCAACGAGACCCCCTCTTGTCGAACCACGACCGCGGGTTCTGCGCCGTCTACATCAACTCCTTCAACGAGTGGCACGAAGGGCACGCCTTCGAGCCCATGCGCGACGCGAAGGACCTCCTGCCCGAGGAGCGTCCCTTCGGGTATCACAACCCGGAGAATGGGAAGGCCCGGCTCACCATGCTGACGCGGATGATGGGATCGGTTCTGCCGCCCCGCGCGATATCCGAAGCCGGGGGCCACTATTGACTCCGCAGGAGATCCGCCCCGCCAGCGGGCCAACCGACATCGAGGAGACGCGGCGCCTTTTCGAGGAGTACTCGCGTTGGATCGGAATCGATCTGTCCTTCCAGAATTTCGCCGAGGAGCTCCAGAATCTCCCCGGGGACTACGCGCCGCCCGGGGGCGTATTGCTCCTGGCCCGGAGCGAACGCGCGGTTGCCGGGTGCATCGCGGTGCGGAGGATCGACGGATCGACCTGCGAGATGAAGCGTCTTTTCGTGCGGGATGGCTACCGAGGCAAGGGCGGCGGCGAAGCCCTTGCCCATGCGGCGGTCAACTGGGCCCGCGATGCGGGTTACGCCCGGATGCTGCTCGATACCCTGCCGTCCATGGGAGCGGCACATCGTCTCTACGAGCGTCTTGGGTTCAAGGAGACCGAAGCCTACCGATTCAACCCGGTCAAGGGCGCGCGCTACATGGCCATCGACCTCACCTAGCTATCATGCGATTTCATGGTTGAACTGCGCGAACCTCTAGAAGAACTGATCCATTTCCCACGGCAGTTCACCGCCGGCACGACATTCCCGCGCGCCAACGAGATCCGTCTTTACGACACGTCTCTGCGCGACGGCGAGCAAACCCCGGGCGTCGCCTTCGCCCCGGAGCAGAAGTTCGAACTCGCCTGCATGCTCTCGGACGCAGGTGTGCACATGCTCGACGTGGGCTTCCCCTCGGCCGCGCCCTCGGAGCGCAAGTCGCTCCAGCTCATCCTCGACGCCAAGAAGAAGGGCCGGATCAAGAGCGAAATCGTGGTGATGTGCCGTTCGAGCGCAAAGGACATCGATGTCACCCTCGACTTCCTCGCAGGAATTGGGGCGAAACCTCAAGACGCGAGTTTCTTCGTCTTCACTTCGGGATCCGACCTGCATCTCAAGTACAAGATCGGCAAGACGCTCCTCGGCCTCGAGGGCCGCAAGAGCGAGGAATGGCTGGACCTGCCCGTCTCCTTCTACCGCGAAGCGAACATCCGGATGTCGACCAAAGCGATCGAATACGCGCGCAGCCGCGGTGTTGGGGTGGTCGAATTCGGGGGCGAGGACGGGTCCCGCGCCGACGTCAACTATCTGATCGAACTCGCGGGCGCCTGCTACAAGGCGGGCGGGGCGCGCTACGCCTATCCCGACACCGTGGGCTACTTCGCCCCCGAGGGTGTTGACTACTACATCCCCAGGATCGTCGCGGCCTTCCCTGACAAGCCCCTCGTCATTCACTTCCACAACGACTTCGGACTCGCCGCCTACAACACCGTGCGCGCCCTGCACCACGGCGCGACCATACCGACCGTGACCGTGAACGGAATCGGGGAACGCGCGGGCAACGCTCCGCTTCACACCACGGTAATGATCCTCAAAGAGCTCTACGGCGTCACCATCCCGGGTTTCCGCTACGACATGTTGTGGGAACTCAAGCGCAAGGTCGAGGAGATGAGCGGCCTGCCCGTGGGGGGAGGCGAGCCCATCATCGGCCACACCGTCTTCACCCACGAAACCGGCATCCACACCGCGGGCATCACCATCCATCCTGCGATCTATCAGGTGGTGCAACCGGAGATGGTCGGAGGCCAGCTGCGCTTCCTGTTCGGCAAACACTCGGGCGCCGTCGCGGTTGAGGCCGTGCTCAAGCGTAACGAGGCGAAGCTGCTCCGGGGCGGCGTCGACATCACCCCCAAACTGGTGCAGACCCTGCTGAAGCTCATCAAGGACATCCGCGAACGCAAGGCCGAAAACGCCGACCACGCGGAAGCGATTCGCCAGTACTACTCCAACCTGAACAACCTCGGCCTGACCGAGGACGATCTCGTCTCCTACGCCCTGGTGCTCGGACCCGAACTAAAGTAACCGCCTCAGGGAGCGTGAGGGGGATGCAGACAGGGGCCGGGAAGCGATCGAAGATTCCGGTGGTCGCGCAGGGACTGTGGGCCTTGTCGCTGATCTTGTCGGCGCTCTTCCTCGCCGCTCCTTTTGTTCCGGGGTTCAAGGTCGGAGTGGCGCTTGGAGCCGTGTTCGTTCTCCTCACCGCGGGGGCCCTGCTCGCCAGCATCCTCATCGTCCCCCTGCCCCGCACGCCCTGGATCGCGCGCGCCGCGCAACACACTCTCGTGGCTCTTCTCATCAGCCTCGGCCTCTCCATCCTGCCCCCCGGAATCCCGGGCTGGCTGCCCCTCGCGATCTTCGTGATCTACATCGGAAGTTCGGAGTCGCTCACCTGGGCGACCGCCCTCGGCCTGGGATCGGGGCTGCTGCTGGCCGGGGCTTCGGGAGCGAAGACGCCGACCGAGTTCATCTCTCCGGTCCTGGGTCTTTGTGGAATCGGCCTCGCCACCGGGCTCGCCCTCGCGCGGATCAAGGCCCGCTCGGCCGAACTCAACCGGATCATCGTTCGCATGCGCCAGGGCGCCGACTTCGTCGAAACCGACATGGATCCCGACAAGACGTTCCGGGGAACCGCTCGCCGGAATGACGGCCCCGCGCTGCGCAAGATCAGCGAAGAAGCGCGCACCGTCCGCGATCTCGAGCGATCGGCCCATCTCACACGAACCCTGGCGCCGTTTCTCGAACTCGCCCGCGGAATGAATGAGGCTCATGCCGCGCTCTTCTTCGACATCGACCGCGGCCGGGGTGGAGCGTTCCTCCGGGCCAAGGACGGACCGGATGACATCTGGGATGAGGCGGTTCTGCCCCTCGACTCGGATCCCGTGGGTTTCGTGCTCGATCGCCGGCAAGCTTTCTACGCGACGGATTTTCGGACCTTGTTATGGTCCTTGCCCTACTACAAGACCCCGGTGAGGATCGGGACGCTCCTCGCTTTGCCGGTGCTGGTGCGCGGGGTCATCGCCGGCGTCCTCGTGGTTGACCACGAAGAGAGCCAGGCTCTCTCGAACGCGGAGCCCACGCTCAAGCGGCTCGCGCACCTGATCTCCCAGGTGGTCGAGAACGAGCGGGAGACCCTGGCCCACGCGGAGCGCGAGGTGGAATTCGAGGCCGCGGCCGACGCCTCGCAGAGCCTCGCCCTGATCACGGAGGTGCCGAAAATTCACAAGTTCGTGGCCGGCGCGGTGAAGGAGATGGCGCCTCGAGCGATCGGCGTGGGCCTCGTGCGACTGCGCGGGGAAATCATCGAAGGCCTGCCCGGCCTGTCCGAGCAGTTCGAGGAATGGATGGGTGCGGGAACAAAGCTCACCGACCGCACCTGGATGGCGTGGTATCTGGGCAGCGAGACCCATGAGCCGTTGCGCATCAGCACGCCCCGGGATCGCGGCCTCCCGCTTTTCCGCCCCGGCGGCGGTATGCCGGGCGAGTCGCTCCTCGTTCACCCTCTCTTCTTCCGCAATCGCCTGAAAGGCGCGCTGGTGGCCATCGGTGACGGGCAGGCCTTCGACGCGAGCGTCGCGCGGGTGGTCGCGTTGATCGCGAACCAGGCCGCGGCCGCCATCGACCTGATCGAGTTGCTCGAAGCCAACAAGCTCCTCGCGATGCACGACGGCCTCACCAATCTCCTCAACCGCCGAGCCTTCGACCAGGCGCTCGAACGCGCGGTCGCCCAGGCCGCGCGCGCCGGCCAGCCCCTCTCGCTCCTCATGCTCGACCTCGATCACTTCAAGAAGCTCAACGACACTTACGGTCACGCGGTCGGCGACATCGCCCTGCAGGCGGCGGCCACGGAAATCCGTCTTCAGGTGCGCGGCGGCGACGAGGCCGCGCGCTATGGGGGCGAGGAATTCGCGATCATCCTCCCCGACACCGACGGCCCGGCCGCGTTCCGCATGGCCGAGCGCCTGCGCAAGGCCCTCTCGAGCCGCGTGATCAAGATCTCCGACCAGCAGATCCGCATCACCGCGAGCTGCGGCGTGTCCGCCACCGACCTCGGCTACACCACGCCCGAATCGCTCATCCACTCGGCCGACGAGGCTCTCTACGCGTCGAAGGAAACCGGCCGCGACCGAACGTCCCTCGCGGGAGCCCCGAGGAGCTGACGTCTATCTCTTATCCCGAAGGGCAAAGAACGTGACCGCGATCAGCGCCGCGTAGATGAGCGCATTCATCCAGTAGACGTTCACCAGCGCAGAGCGCGCGACAAACGCCGCGATCGCCGGGGCCACCGCGCCGCCGAGAAGAGCGGCGCCCGACAGTTTTCCGAAGAAGGCGCCTCGCGCAGCCTCCCCGTAGCGCTTGGAACCGAGGCTGTAGCCCAGGGTGAGCGAACCTCCCGAGACGAGGCCAAAGCCCGCGGCGATCGAGAGGAAGATCGGGAAGGTCGGCGCGTAACCCATGGCGAGGGCGGTCCCGAGGGAGAGCAGCAGGGACGCGCCGAGGAGCCGAACCGGATCGAACCTCGCGGCGAGGCGACCGAAAGCGAACGACGAGGCCGCGGCGGCGATCGAATAGACGCTGATGAGGATGCCCGTGGAGAGGGCGAGCCCCTTCCGATCGAGCCCCAGCGCCTCGAGCTGCGCGGGGAGAATCGGCGTGAAGGAACGGGACGCGAAGTTCACGAAGAAGACGGTCCCGACCAGACCCACGAAGAAGGCCGCGGGCAAAGGGACGGTCATCGGCGGCGGTGTCTCGATGCCGCCCGGCGTCGCGCGCGGTTCATCCTCGTAAAGCCAGCCCACGATCAGGGCCGCGGCGAAACACGAGAAGGCCGCGCCCCAGAAAGCCATCCGGATTCCAAGCGCGGCAGCAAAGATGCCGCCGAGGAGAGGGCCAAACCCCGCGGCGAGGATCTGCGCGGCCTGGATCTTCCCGATCGCCTTGGACACGCCCCCGCCCGCGCGCGCTCCACCCGAAGCCATCGCGAGCCCGAGCGGACCCACGCCGCCAAACAACCCCGAAAGAATGCGCGAGACCAGCACGTGCCAGGGGTTCTGCGCCACCGAAGCCACGATCTGGCTGAAACCGAGCGCCAGCAGGGCGACCAGGGCCACCCGCTTGTAGCCGTGCCGGTCGGCCTGGCCTCCCCAGAAAGTGGCGAGAAGGCCGGCGAGGAGAGGCCCCACACCGATCAGAACGCCCGCCCACTGAGCCGCGTCCGCCGCTTCATGGACGCCTAGTTCCTGGACGAACAGGGGGAGGAAAGGGAGGGCGAAACCGAGGCCCAGGAACGCCGCAAAGGTCATGAACGCCGCGACATCGGCGTTCCGACCGGCCCTCGTTAACGCGCCCTCGGACCGGGTCTTCTCCGGCCCCTGATGGCTAAAGACGGTCAAGTGTGGACATTATCACGCAGGCAAAGAGGGGTTGCGTTCTATACTGCCCGGGCTCAGTTCTCTACTCTGGAGGAGACATCTCGATGAACGTCAAGAATCTTTTGTGCCTCGTTTCCGCTCTGTCACTCGCCACCGTCGGCGTCACCCAGGCTCAAAGCCTGACCGAACTCGCCAAGCAGGAGAAGCAGCGACGAGCCAAGCTCCGCACTTCGGGCGCCCCGGCCCGGGTCTACACGGAGAACAACCGGACCACCCAGACCGCCGAACCCGCGGCCGCCGATGCCGCCGCCACGACCGGTACGGACCCGCTGGTCGCCGCTGCTCCAGGAGCGCCCAAGGAAAAGACCCGTGAGGAGCTCGACGCCGAGCGCCAGAAGGAGTGGGCGGACCGGCTCAAGAAGGCTCAGGACGAGATCGCGAGCCTGGAAGCCACTATCGCCAGGAACGAACGCAACCTGGCTTCGCTCATCAACATCACTCCGGCGCGGCAGGACCTCGCGAACGCAATCGACGCCGACAAGAAGCGGCTCGCCGATCTGCGGCAGTCTCTCGTGAGTCTTGAAGATGAACGCCGTCGCGCGGGCATGCCGCGGCGCTGAAGTTTCCATTCATCGTTCTCTAAGAGGGCCTTCGGGCCCTCTTTTTTTGTCCCGACTTCTCAGGGCGATCGGGCCGGGCAGCGCCTCTTCAGATCAACATCAGGGCGATCAGCGCGAGGCCCGAGTAGATGAGGAAGAACAAGAGCTCGTAGCCCAGGATGTGCTTGAACTCCAGCCGGGCGAGGGCGAGAAGTGGAATCGCCCAGAAAGGCTGGATCAGGTTTGTGGCCATGTCGCCATAGGAGTAGGCCATCGCGATCTTCGCGGAGGAGACATCGAGAGCCGCGGCGCTCTTGAGCAGGTAGGGAGCCTCCATCGCCCACTTCGCTCCGCCCGACGGCACCCAGTAGTTCAGAAACGCCGAATAGGCGAAAACCACGCTCGGGAGTGTGTCGGTGGTGGCGACCGAGAGAAACACCTCGGCCAGGCGGTCCGCGAGGCCGGTGTCCTTGATGAGACCGTAGATCCCCGCGTAGAGCGGAAACTGGAGCACGATGCCGTGGAGGGGTCTTGAAGCTTCTTCGACGTGGGCGAGCAGCGAGGCCGCGTTCCGGTGGAGAAGCAGGGCGAGGAACAAGACGATCAGGTTCACCATGTCGAGCGACAGGGCGAATCTCCCCGCCCATCCTTCGACGAACAGGAACCCGAGGCCAAGGAGGCCGAGCGCGAACATCGGAGCCCGCGCGTGGGAAAGACGCTCGGCCGGCGTCTTCAAGGACGCAGGCGTGGTTTCCGCGGCCTTCTCGGGCGCGAGTTTCTCGGGAGGCGGCATCATCGATCCCGGTCGGCGGGCCAGGAGAATCGCGGTGACACCGATCAACAGGACGGCAATCGCGGTGAAGATCAGGTTGAAGGGCGCGAAGATGGTCTCGCCAAGCGGAACCGGGGCCTGGATCAGGCCGTCCCGCACCATGAAGGAATCACGGCCCGCGAAGAGCAGGGGCACCGTACCCGACGGTCCGGCGTGCCAGGTCACGCCCATGCCGAGATAACCCGCGGCCACGAGCAAGGGATAGTTGACATCCTTCCTTCGCGCCGCAATGGACCTGACCAGGATCGCCGAAGCGACAAGGCCAACCCCCCAGTTGAGCCACGAGATCCCCATCGACGTGAACGCCGCGAGACCGACCGCCTGCGCGGGTGTCCTGGGGAGCGCGGCGATTCCTTCGATGAGCCGGGCCATGGGCGGCGACACCGCGAGCAGGTACCCGGCGAAGACCACGAAGGCGATCTGCATGGACAGGGGCAGCAGCGTCCACAGGCCCTGCCCCCACGCGCGCAGGGCCAGGCCCGGCGAAGCGCCCGCCCACGTCACCGACGCGAGCAGGGTCACGAAGGTGAGGATGATCGCAATCGAAAACGCGTCGGGGACGAGCGAAATCGCGGCCCTCGCAAGCCTCTCCACGAAGGCCGATCCCGCGCCGCGCTCTTCGCTTCGAGGCTCCGCGATCAGCCGCCGTTACCCATGCTTTGGAGGAAGGCGGAGTTCGACTTGCTCTTCGAGAGACGTTCGACGAGAAGTTCCATGGCCTCGACCGGCGACATCGCGGACAGCACCTTGCGCAGCACCCACACCCGGTTCAGCTCTTCCTTCGGGACGAGCAGCTCTTCCTTGCGCGTGCCCGTCTTCTCGATGTCGATCGACGGGTAGATGCGCTTCTCGGTGAGCTTGCGGGAAAGAACGATCTCCGCGTTGCCGGTGCCCTTGAACTCTTCGAAGATGACCTCGTCCATGCGCGAGCCGGTTTCGACGAGAGCCGACGCGATGATGGTGAGCGACCCTCCCTCCTCCACCGCGCGCGCCGCCCCGAAGAAACGTTTCGGCTCCTGCAGGGCGTTCGCGTCCACGCCGCCCGAAAGCACGCGGCCGGATTGGGGCGCCACCGCGTCGTAGGCGCGGGCGAGGCGGGTGATCGAGTCGAGGAGGATGAGAACGTCCTTGCGCTGTTCGACCAG
>CAZBTT010000185.1:0-8570 GCA_964494295.1 uncultured Acidobacteriota bacterium | reverse complement strand
GTGGCCAGGTTGGGGGAGCCGCGCCCCGCGGCGTTCGTGGCATCGGGCTTGAAGGAGGAGTCGGCGGGGGAGAGACCGGTCGCTCCAACCGTGAAGACGCCGGTGGTTCCCGACGTCGCGAGCTTGGTGACGCCGGCGCCGCCGATCAGGGGATCCGCGTTGGTCGTGGTCACGGAGTAGACCACGCCGCGTTCCGTGATCGTGGAACCGCCGTCCGAGGTGACGTTGCCGCCGAGGGTCGCGGTGGTTGCCGTAACGTCCGCGCTCGTCGGTGTCGTGACCGTCGGCGGGAGGATGGCGGTGACGGAGAAGTCGTCGATCGCCCAGCCGGCGAACTGAATGGTGGCATCGGAGTCGAGATGGAATCGAACGCGCACCGTCTTGCCCGCGAAGTCGGAGATATCCGCGCGGACGAGCCCCCAGCCGGCGCTGGCCCCGATGTTCACGGCGGGGTTGCCCGGCACGTCGGTCATGGTTCCGTCGAGCCATTCCCACACGGTTCGGGTAGCTCCGGCGCCTCCCACTTCCTGGATCTCGACGAATGCGTGGTCGGCGGTTGCTGACTGCATCTGATACCTCTGCGCCCAGGTGAGGGTGACCACACCGTTGGTCGATGTCAGGTCGATGTTGGGGGAGAACAGGTCCTGATTGCTCGACGCATCGTAAGTTCCGTCGAGGTCGGTCTTCCATGCGTTTACGCCGCTGTTCGCGGTGCTGAAGTCCGCGATCGGGTCGGTGGTGGTCGTGGCCACGGTCGCGGGGAGGCCCCGCTCCCACTCGTCTCCCGTGCCGCTGTGGGTGAACCCGGCGTCCCCGGATTCAAAGTCGGTTGAAAACACGGTGACGCCTACGGGGAGTTCCGGCATCTCGCTGATCTCGATGCTCCAGCCGTTGAGCGTTCCGCCGTTGGTGTCAGCGACATCGTCGCGGATATCCAGCGTCCAGGTGCCTCCCGCGTTCTCGCCATTCAGCCAGTACAGGCGGTAGGCGACCTCCGGTTTGAGGATGGTGCCCTTGAGGACGGTAAACCCGGGAGGAATGGCCGCGTCGTCCGCGAACGTCGTGTTCATCTGCACCTGGACGCCCGCCGCACTGGATCCGATGTCGGTGAACAGCCCGATGTCGTTTCCGGCGGGAGTGCGCAGATGAACGTCCAACTGGTTCATGATCGCGTGGTTGAGATCCACGGTCACGCGGATGGCCGCGATGCGCGGATTGCCCGGAACGGTGATGGAGGACGAGACGAGACCCGCGCCGGGGCCGATGGTCTTGGGCACGTCCGTGCTCGTGTAGGTTGTCGTGTTCACACCCACGGGAACCCGTGGGAAGACGGTGATGTTCAGGTGATAGGTGGCGGTCGGTCCGCCAATGGTCGCGGTGGCGGAATCCACGTAGGCGTAATACGTCCCCGCCTCCTTTACGGTCATGAACATCGCCTCGGAAGGGATCGTCGGGTTGGGACTCTCGGAGGCGCCCGCATCGTTGACGACCAGGATCTGATTACCGGCATCGCCGAAGAGGCCCAACCCGAGCCGTCCGTTCCAGGTCGTTCCATCGCGCTCCGGGTCGAGATCGAGGCTCAGGAAGACGGTGTCTCCCGCAGCGAGCGGGAACGCGTAGAAGTCCACGTCGGGGAGCGGCCCCGGCGGGTTGGGCGGGTTTCGAGTGCCGCTCGCCCACACGATTCCGGTGTTCGCGTTGCCGAGCCCGTCGTTGGGTTCGGTTTCGGGGATGGGCGCGCCGCTCCGCAATTGCATGTAAAGCTCGTAGCCCCGGATCGACGTGGTCACCGGAGTGAAGTCATTCACCTTCATGTAGTACGTCCCCGTCGAGGGAATCAAGGCTCCCGCGATGGAGGAGGAGAAACCCGCGAAGGTGCCGTTGTCGTCGTCGAACTCGATCACGGTTGAACCGTCCGAAGCCAGAAGCGTCAACTGAGAGTCGTTGCTGCTGCCGACGGAACCGGAGGTCATGGTCGCCGCGTAGATCCGGTCGCCGGCGGTGGCGGTGAATGAGTAGAAGTCGATGTCGCCGCTCGGGAAGAGCTTCCCCAGTACTTTCACGCCGGTGTTGGACGCAAGGGGAAGCGCCATCGCGGTCGCCGAGGCGCCGTTTGGTTCCACCTCGCTCACGACCTGCACCGTTGACGTGGCCGAGGTGAAGCCGACGCCCTCGATGGCGAAATCGAACGGGTTCTCATCGGGGTCGTCGTTCACGAGACTCACCGTGGCGCTGCGCGGCCCGAGTGCTGTCGGGTCGAAGGTGATCTGGAACGTCGTGGTTCCCGGAGCGGCGACCGGTGAGGTCGGGGCCAGAGAGAGTGTGAAGTCCGCGGCATGAGGACCGCCGATGGTGAGGGCGCCGAGAGTAAGGGCGGTGGCGCCGACGTTTTCAACCGTGAACGTGCGCACCACGGTTCCGCTCGTGATGTCGGCGCTGCCGAAGTGGGTGTGATCGGAGGCGCTGGGCGTGGAATCGCCGTCGGTGATCGCCACGCCGTTGCCGAAGACACTGATCTCGGGACCGGTGAAGACGCAGGCATGGACCGAGACATCGTCAACGTACCAGCCGAACGTGCCGCCGCAACCGTCGTTGCCGAGGTCGAAGCGGAGCTGCACGTTGTCGCCCGGGTTTGCGTAGGGCGCGAGGTTCACGTGCGAACGGCCCCAGGAGCCGTCGACCGACCCGCCATCGGAGCCGGCGAAGGCGGGCTGGCCCTGGAGCGGGTTGGTGTTTCCCTGGCCGGTGGTGAAGAGGGCGGTGTCGTTGTAGGGGTTGAAGGTGTAGTGCGCCCGGGCCACGAGGGTGAAGGGGCCGCCGTTGACGCTGACCTTGAGGTTGCCGCCATCGAAGTCGGCCTCGGTGGCGACCCAGTGGTCGAAGGTCGCGCGCGGCGCGGCCCCCATGGGCAGAGCGATGACCGGGCTGGTCAGGTGAAGCACGCCGGATTCGTCTCCGCCCGGCGCGCAGGTCCCGCCGGTGAAGTCGACTCCGAAGAAGCCGGAACCGGCTCGGCCGTCCGGCAACGAGCTGCTGATCGCCCAGTCCCGCGCCGTGAAGTCAGCGGGCACAACGGCGGTGTGCGATACCGTCCAGCCCGCGGGGCCAGCCTCGAAGTTGGAGAAGAGCGCGGTGGTCTCGGTGGAGCCGGCCTCGCAGCGGGCCGGAGGATTCTGGGCGAGGATCGGCACGAAGTTGGCGCAGGTCGTGACCGGCGTGCGCAACTGGACCGCAAGCACCGCGGACGCCACCTGGGTGCAGTCGGACGCGCTGATGATCTCCCCCGATGGGGCGCCGGTGGAAAGGTCGGCGAGGTTCACGCCCGTCAGGTCGGTGCAGGACTGCTCGATCGAATCGGCGTGGTCGAGGAAATCGCTGGCCACGCTCTGGTAGACGTTCATGGCGCGGAAGTAGATGTGGACCGCCTTGGTGAGTCCGATCGGGTTGACGGTGAGGCTGTTGTAGGTCCCGCCGTCCACGAGCAGCGCGAAGGCGTGGTTGGGGACGCCCGAGTTGGAATGCACGCCGCCCGGGTCGGTGAAGGCGGGATCGCAGGTGTACTGCGTGTCCGTGACCTTCCCGTGGTCGCCGTAGCAGGTCGGGTTCCACATGTCGCGCAGGGCTCCCGGGAGGGCGCCGGTGTCGTCTTCACCGAGCAGCCATCGCACTGAGTTGTCGGTTCCCGCACCCGACGTGAACGTGCTGCAGCTCCCCGCGGTGCGCGCGGTGAACGGCGTATCGCCGCCGCGCGCATTGATGCGGTCGATGGTTTCGCCGAAGATGTCCGAATAGGACTCGTTGAGCGCCCCGGGCTGCCACGCGTAGATGAGGTTGTGGGTGTATTCGGTGTAGGCGTGGGCCCACTCGTGTCCGGTCACGTCGTCGCTGGTGAGACCCGGGCAGAACGAAATGAAGGTGCCGTTCCAGGACGCATTGGGGCACGCGTTACCGCGGTTGAAGATCGCGTCCATCGTAGCTCCGAGCCCGTCGAAGGAGTCGCGACCGAACGCATTCATGAACAGTGCGTGGGTCTCGCCCGAAGCCAGGATCATGTTGTTGGCCTCGGTGCTGGCGGTGGGGAAGGGATTCCCTTCGACCCAGAACGGCGTGCCGGGATAGTTCGGCGGCGTGGCGAGGGTGGACCCCTGGCCGTCGAAGGCCCGGCGGTTCAAGGCATCGTGAATGCCCGTGAACTGTTCAATGAACTTCCGGGTGTGGGCGTCGATGAAGACGAACTCCCGAACGTCGCCCCCGTTACCGACTTCGATCCGCCAGGCCAGGTGATTCCGGCCCGCCACACCCTTGGCGAGTCCCGCGCGGAACACCACCAGGTCCGTCTGAGCCGCTCGCAGACCGGTTCGGTTCTTGTCGCCCTGGACCTTGTTCACCGCGACGTTCGCGGCGGTCTGAGCGTCATGCGCGGGGGTCGGATCGACGTCAAGATCGGGAATGAACGTGCCGTTCACGACCGTCAGTTCACCCGCGTTGTTGAAGTGTGCCCTCAACTCGCCGGCGAACACAGGCACGCCGCGGTGGCGCTGCTGGTAGGTGACGTGTGTGTTCTCGAGGGCATCGGTGGTCACCCGGCTCTCGAAGAGCTCAGTCGCCGCATCACGGATGCCGAAGACCTCTCCGTGTCGGGCGAGGAAATCGCGCATCCGGTCCTGTCTCGGAATCTGGAGAAGCGCCGGGGGAGCCAGTGGGGCCCGCCCCGGGGCGCCGAGACGCACGAACCGGGCGGCTCCGGTCGCGCGATGCAGACCGACCCGTGCCGCGCCGTTGGTGTCGGCCGCGAGTTGCGCGATGGCTTCCGCGGTTCCGGGGCGGGGTCGATCCTGGCCCGGCTCGTTGGTTTGCGCCCACGCGGGGCCGGAGAGCGCCATCGCCAACGCGACAGCAGAGACAGTTCGACGAAGGCGCATGATGACACTCCCAGTTTTCCGCGAGGACCATGGCGTTGGAGTGTCCACGCTCCAGCCGCTACGGCGCACAGAAGATAGTCCGTGGACCGTAGCTCATCCCGCCCGGGCAGTCAAACAAATTGAACAAATGGTAGCCGGCAGGACAGCGCCGGCCCGCGTCGCCGCGCGATCGGTTGCGCTACTGTTCGGGAACCACCGTGATCGTACCCGAGGTGTTCGTCCCGTTTCCGCGGACGACGTTGTTGCCCGCCGATTCGAAGACGCTTCCGGCGGACGCCGAGAGACCCGTGGTGTTCGAGAAGACATGCGACCGGCTGATCCGCGCGGTGCCGCCGGCGGACGCGACGACGCCCGTGCCGTTGCCCCAGAACTCGGACTGTCGGACGTCCACGGAACCATTGCCCACGCCGATGCCGGCGCCATTCCCGGTGAAGAGCGACTGGCGAGCCGAGAATGTCCCCGAAGAGACGAGCAATCCCGTTCCGTTCTGTTCAAAGCGGCTGTCCGAAAGGGAGACTCGGTTGCCCGCGGCGCCAAGGTCCCGGATTCCCGCATCGTTCAACAGGAAGACCGAGTTGATCACCGAAACCTTCGCGGCCACGGCATTCTGAACATCGAGCCCGTTCTCCCACGAATCGAGCGTGATGTCCTCCATCGACAGCGAGTCGGCCTCCAGAAGGGTCACGGCGCTCGACGCTCCGGCGCCCTTGAGGGTGAGCCCTCGGAGGGCCACGCGTCCGCCGGGAGCGTTCACGGTGATCGCCTGCCGGATGAAGGCGACCGTGCCGGAAGGCGACGTGATCTTCACGCCCTTGCCGATGAGGATCGGAGCGGTGTCGTATTCGCCCGGGGTGAGGACGATGACTTCGCCGTCGATCGCAACCTTGCCCACCGCGCCGGCAAGATTGCGGCAAGGTGTGGTCTGGACGGCGCAGTCGGCAGCGTCGCTGCCCGTCGCGGACACGAACACGCGCGAGGGAGGCACGCCGTCGTCGTTGAGGATCGTCCCGATGGCCTGCCCGTCCAGAATCTCCCCGTTGGTGGGTGCGGACAGGGTTACCTTGAACGTCTCGTTCGATTCGAGCGCGGTGTCGTTGAGGATGGGAACCGAGAACTGCTGGCTGACCACGGTGGGCGCGAACGTGAGGACGGTCGGGCCGGTGGCCGTGTAGTCGCTGCCCGCGACGGCGCTCAGGTTCGAGGTGGTGGCGGAAACGGTGACGGTCTGGGCGCTCGGTCCGGAGAGCGTGACCGTGAACACCATGTTCGTGAAGGTCAGCGGAGTGAGGCCGGAGTCGCCCTCCAGGACAGAAGCGTCCGCGATCGAGATGGTCGGCAGAGTCGTGAAGGTCGCGACATCGGTGTAGGTCGTTCCCACCGCGTTGGTTGCGTAGGCCTTGAACGAATAGCCGGTCAGGACGGACAGGCCGGTCACGTTGACGGTGAAGACCCCCGTCGTTCCGCTCGTCGACAGCTGGGTCACTGCGCCGCCGCCGATCACGGGGTCGTTGTTCGCGGTGGTGACGGAGTAAACGACGCCGCGATCCGTGATGAGGGCCGCGCCGTCCGAGGTCACGTTGCCGCCCAGCGTTGCGGAGGTTGAAGTGATCGACGAAGAGGTGGGCGTGGTCACGGTGGGCGCCACCGGCGTCACGAGGCTCAGGCCCACCACGATCGGGTCGTGGTCGGAGGACCGGTAGGGCGTGCCTACATTCAGCGCCTGTTGGGCCGGCGTCTTGTTCTCGACGTTGTAGTCGAGGACGATCGGCTCATCCGCGTTGATGTTCCAGATCGTCGCCCCCGTGACCCGGATAGACAGTTCCTTCGAGGCCAGCGCATGGTCGAGGCGGCCGGATCGATTGCCAAACTGGTAGGCGTGACGATTGGGCGCGGGCACGAACGCCTGCACAAGGTCGGTCAGGCCACCGGTTCCGTCGTTGAGGGTGTCGTTCGGGTCGGTCTCGAGTTGGTGGATCGGATCCTCCTCGCCGTCCGCGTTGAGGTCTCCCATGACCAGCACCCGGGTTTCCCCGGTGGCGACCTGGCGCTCTTCCACGAACTCGAGCAGCGCCTCGGCCTGCAGCGTGCGCTGGAGGTTGTCGCAACCCTGGCCGTCGCCCTGATCGGCGTCGAGCCCGGTGTCGCTCACCGAGCAGCCCTTGGAGGTGAAGTGATTGACGATGAAGATGAACTCCTCGCCATTCGCCACGAGAGAGAATAGCTGCGCGAGCGGATTGCGGGCCTGTCCGGTCCAGATCGCAGAGGTGTCGTTGAGAGCCGCGTTCACTGCGTTCACCACCGCGGGCTTGTAGATGATGGAGTTCTTTATCTCATCGGTCCCGGGTGTTGTGCCCTCGGCGAACGCGTAGGTGCCGGGCGCAGTGGCGGTGTTGAGACCGTTCACGAGATCCTGAATCGCGCTGTTCGCGCCATTGCCGTCGTTTTCCATCTCGATGATCCCGAGAACGTCCGCGCCGGTGGCCAGGATCGCGGCGATGATCTTGTCGCGCTGACGGTTGAACTCGGCCAGGCTGTCTGCGCCACGCGAGGTCGGGAAGCCGCCACCGAGACCGTTGCCGTTGAAGTAGTTGAGCACGTTGAAACTCGTCACCTTCACGTTGCCGCCGACCGCCGCGGGGTTCGCGGTGCGCGCATTCGTCGAGACGAAGACCGGCGGGACAGTGGGCTGCACGCGGTACTCGCTGAAGTCGAACCCGAGCACGCCTTCGAGTCCGGTGACGGTGTCGCCCAGGCGGCGGGTGTTGTTGCCGTCGGTGTAGGGCGTGGTCGCGGGATTCTGAACCGAGGAGCCGTCGTCGAGCACGACGTATCGGCGCAGGTTCAGCGCTTCGGCGGCGATGGAGGCCGCGCTGCCCGGGCGGTCGAACGTGTTCTGCTGGAAGAGGCGACCATCGGAGGAGAGCCAGAGTTCGCCGAAACGGCCGAGAGTGAAGTTCCCGCTCACGGTCAGGGTCTCGGGGAAGACCACGAGCATGTTTTCGAACTGCTCGAGATCGCCGTTCACCGCTTCGGGAAGATCGACGGGGGTCGCGGTCGGGATCGAATTCAAGGTGCTGCACACGAGGACGGAGGTCGGGGGATTGATCTGCGTGTTCGTGAACGACTCGGAGACCGTGCCGGTGACGCGGACGCGATCGCCCACGGCCACGTCGGTCGCGGGTGTGCTCCCGTCGAAGACGAACAGACCGTCGGAGGTGGCGGCATCGGCATCGCCGGTCGGGTCCTGGATGTAGAAACCGCGGAGCCCGGTCGTGCCCTGGAAATCACCGACCACGATTCCCTCGGTGGAGACCGTCGTGGCAACGAGCGGACTCGCCGTGCCGTTCCCCTGGATGGCGTACGTCGTGGTGAAGGCGGTGCCGCAGGAGCTGAGATCGGCAGTTGTGAAGTCGAAGACGTAGTCGGCGGCCATGGTGTCCGGCGGATCGTCGACGTCCACGTCGGTGACCTGCGCGTCGTCGACGGTCACGGTGCAGACTTCGTTCTGATCGAAGTCGACGTCGGGATCGAGGGTGAAGGTCGTGGGTCCGCCAGAGAGGGTGAAGGTGTGCGCGCCGCTCGAAGCGCAGGAAAGGGAAAACGCGGCGGCCGCGGCGTTGACGGGTTCGGAGAAGGTGACGGAGAGGT
>CAZBTT010000184.1:0-8588 GCA_964494295.1 uncultured Acidobacteriota bacterium | reverse complement strand
ATGGTTACGTGGCCTCGATCCACCGGGCGGACGCGCCCCTGTGGGCGACCGTGTTCTTCGGCTGGCAGCCGTGGGCCATCTGCCGGGTAGCCGCGTTCTGCATCCTCGGCGTGGTCCTCGCCGAGCCGCTTCTGTCGCGCGTGTTCCGCTATCCGACGCAACCGTGGTCACGCCTTCGACCGTGGGTGCTCCTCGCCTCGGTCCTTATCCTCGCCGACTGGACGCTCAAGGCCACGCTGGCGCCAACGTGGGGACGCGTCTTGAACTCAGCGATTCCCGTGAGGCTACCCCCGGCGCCTCCCGAGGCGCCCATCGACCACTCGGGGCATCACTAGCGTCTCAGAAACGAGTCCACCGAATCTGCCGCGTGGACCGTCGCTCCGCCCTTGCCGAGTTTGTCGCGGACTTCGGCGAGACCGCGAAGCATCTCGCTGCGCTCGTCGCCGTCGTCGAGTACCCGCAGCGTCTCTTCGGTAACCCGCCCCGCCGTGAAATCACTCTGGATCAGCTCCGGCGCCACCACGCGTCCTGCGATCAGATTCACCATCGCGTAGTTCGAGACGCTGACCAGCGGTTTGCCGAGCGCGTAGGTCAGGGCGGAGAGTCGATAGACCACGACCATCGGCGTCAGGGTGAGGGCGGTCTCGACAGTGGCCGTGCCCGACGCAACGATCGCGACGCGGGCGGCGGAGAGAACGTCACGCGTGACGCCTTCCTTGACGATCACGCCCGCAGCCGCGGCATCCTGAAACGCGCCGGCGCGAAGATGCGGGGCGGCGGCCAGCACGAACTGAAGTTCCGGACGCCGCTCGCGCAGGATCCTCACCGCGTCGAGCATGGGTGGCCAATTGAAGCCAACTTCCTTGTTCCGGCTCCCGGGCAGAAGGGCGATCACCGGACGCTCCGCGGCGAGACCGAGCCGCGCCGCGATGGCGGAGCGATCCAAGGGAGGCTTCACATGATCGATCAGCGGATGACCGACGAAGGCCACGGGCACCCCCGCATCGCGATAGATCTGCTCCTCGAACGGAAAGATCACGAGCATCTTCGCGACATCGCGCTTAACGTCCTTCATCCGCCCTCTCCGCCACGCCCAGAGCTGCGGAGAGACGTAGTACACGACCGGGATCCCGAGCTTCTTGAGCTCGCGAGCGAGACGAAGGTTGAAGTCGGGATAGTCGATGAGCACGGCCACGTCGGGGCGCGTCCGCGCCGCCTCCGCCACCACCGAGTCGAAGAGACGCTTCAACCGGCGAAGGTGGGAGAGAACCTCGACCAGGCCGACCACCGCGAGATCGCGAAGGTGAGCGAGGAGACGCACGTTCGCAGCGGCCAGACGATCGCCTCCAAGGCCGAAGGCCTCGAGGTCAGGATGGCGCTTTCGCAGCTCCCCGACGAGTTCCGCGGCGTAGAACTCGCCTGACGGCTCACCGCAGGAGATCAGGAGGCGGGGCATTCGCTACTTTGCAGTCGTCGTCCCGAAGAGATGGGCATCGAACCAATCGAGATTCTCCTGCAGCGCGTGTCGCACGGCCTTTGGCTTGTTGAGACCATGGCCGAAGCCCTTGTAAAGCGCGAGGCGTGTGGTCACACCCTGGTCGCGCAGGCCCTGATACAGCTCCAAAGCGTTCGAGACGGGAACTCGCAGATCCGTGTCGCCGTGCTGGATCAACGTCGGCGCCTTGGCGCCCTTGATGTAGGTCATCGGCGAGGTCTTGCGATAGATGTCGGGGTCGTCCCAGGGGTTCGCTTTCAGATACTGCCGTGTGAAGGGATGGATGTCGGTGCTCACGTAGTAGGTCACCCAGTTGGAGATGCCTGCGCCCACCGAGACCGCGCGGAAGCGCGCGGAGTCGTGGGTGGTGAGGAACGCGGAGATGTAGCCGCCCTGGCTCCAGCCCATGACCCCGACCTTCGTTTTGTCGACCAGACCCTTCGCCACGAGGCTGTCGATGCCGGTGTTGACATCCCAGGCATCACCGACGCCAAGATTGCGGACGTTCAGGGAGCGGAAGGCTTCGCCATAACCTGCGCTCCCGCGGTAGTTGGGCTCGAGGATGAGCGCTCCCTTGGCGAGCCAGCTCTCCATGGGATAGACGTAGGTCGCGCCGAAGAGACTCGGCCGGGAAACTCCGGTGGGCCCACCGTGGATGATGACGAGAAGAGGTGCGGGGGAGCCGGGCTTCCAGCCTGCAGGCTTTCGCAGAACACCTTCGATCGTGGCGCCGTCCGAACTTTTCCACGACACGACTTCGCTCGTTCCGAGCGTCATCGAGGCCACCTGGCTCCCGAGGTCAGACATCTTCCTTGCGCTGCCGCCCGTGGTGCCGGCGAACACCTCGGGGTACGCGGAGGCCGAGCTGCCCAGGAACGCGACGCTCGTCCCGTTGTCATTGAAGGAGAAACCCGCAGCGATGGGGTGCCCCAGATTCACGCGGGACACCGTCTTCGCCGTGGGATCGAGCTTGAACAGACCCGCCTCGGTCTTGAGGTTGGCGGCGAGGAAGATACCGGTACTCTTCCAGGCCACGAGTTGAGGATCTTCATCGAACGTGGTGGAAAGGGCCGTGATCCCGCCGCCCTTTGCCGGGATGACCGCGATCTTCCCGTTCTTGTAATAGAAGGACGACACCTCGAGCATGGCCGTGGCGAAGGCGATCTGTTGTCCGTCGGGAGAGTAGCGGGGATTGTTGTC
Source organism: uncultured Acidobacteriota bacterium (assembly GCA_964494295.1). GTDB lineage: Bacteria > Acidobacteriota > Vicinamibacteria > Fen-336 > JAGNNV01 > JAGNNV01. The sequence continues at coordinate 5,893 of CAZBTT010000184.1, read as the reverse complement.
CGGGCCCTCTTGTGTCACCAGCGGACGAACGGAGGCGGTCTCGGTGTCGACCACCGAGATGTTCGACGTGACGCCGAAGGACGGATCCGTACTCTGGGAGAAGTCGAAGGCGATCTCGCGTCCATCCGGCGACCAGTCGAACGAGCCCACGACGAACGTCCCCGAAGTCAGCCGCTTCGCCTCGCCGCCCTCCGCGCTGATCACGTGAAGGTGCGCGGGGTTTGTGGCTTCGTCTTCGATGGTCACATCGCCATACTTCTTCTGCCGCTCCTTCATGGCCTCGCTCTTCGGATCGGCGGACACGAACGCGATGCGCTTTGAGTCGCGCGACCATGCGAAGCGCGACACCCCTTCCTCGCCGGAGGTGAGCTTGCGCGACTCGCCGCCCGAAAGGCCGATCAGGTAGATCTGCCGTTTGCCGTCGCGATCGGAGATGAAAGCCAGCGCCGATCCGTCCGGCGAGAAGGCGGGAGACTCCGTGGATTTCTTCCCTCCGGTGAAGAGCGCGCCTTTCCCGGTACGGACATCGGCGAGCCAGATCTCGGTTTCGAAAGTGTTGTCGTCCCAGTTGGCCTTTCGAACCACATAAGCGACGCGCGACCCATCCGCCGAGAGAGCGACCTGTGATGCGCGCTTCAGGGAAACCATCTCATCAATGGTCGGGGTCGCCTGGGCCGCTGCGGGCGAGGCGGAGAGAACCAGCAGAAGAAACGTGGTGGTCATTCGCGTGAAAGTCACAATCGTATTCCTCGCAAAGTAATGGAGTTGGCGGAGTTGTGTGTCCAAGGATACAGACCCGCGACCTCGGCATGGACTAGGGTGAATGTGGGTCTCGCTCCCAATCTTTGGGTGCCCGACCCACGAAGAGGCACACCATGAAACCATCCCCATTCCTCCTGACCATCGCGCTCCTGCCTTTCGGTTGCGGCCCGGCCGGGCAGAATATCCCCGCGTCCGATCCCAATGCCCCGGCGCAGCCTGCATCCGGAGGCGCCTCGTCGCGCCCCGCTTCGGCTCCCGCCGCCCCGAGGACGGCCCCGACCGAGCGTCAGGCCACCCCGACGCCACGCCCTCGGCTCATTATTCCCGTGGGGACGGTGCTCCCCCTCGAGATTCAAAGCACACTCTCGACGGACTCGAGCCGGGAAGGCGACACCGTTCTGGCCGTCCTGACCGAGAGCATTCCCCTCAACGGTTTCACGCTCGACAAGGGCGCTGAGGTTCATGGCCGCGTCTTCACGGCGGTCCCGGCCAAGAGGGTGAGCGGTCGCGCACGGCTGGTCTTCGGCTTTGAATCGGTCATGGAAGGCGGAGAAAAGCTCGCCATCAGCACGGAAGCGATCGATACTTCCGGCAAGTCGACGGGCAGCAAGGACAAGAAGATAATCGGGGGCAGCGCCCTCGGCGGTCTCATCGTCGGCGCCATCAAGGATGGCAAGAAGGGCGCGGCCATCGGCACGGTGATTGGCGCGGCCGCGGGCGGTGGCGCTGTCCTCATCATGAAGGGCCACGAGGTCGAAATCCCCCGGGGCGCTCAGATCACCGTCGTCGTCACGCAGTAGGCGGGAACTTCGCCGCGAGCCTCTCCATTGTCTTGAGGCCGCGGAACGTCGCGCTCATCCTGACCCTTCGTTCGAAGGCTGCGTTTGAGAACTTCGATTCCATCTGACGGCTCCTGCAGATCCAGTAGAGCTCGGAGCCGTTCAGATGGAAGTCGTCGATCTCGGTCTTGAAAGTTTCGACGGCTGGCCACACTCCCGGGTCCATCGGAGCCTTGAGCAAGCCGACATTGAGGGAGGCGGCCTGCGCCATCGCCGCGCGCGCGAACGGCTCGTATCGGGCGATCGCCGCGACCTCGGCGGGCGTTCGGATGAAGGTTGCGACTTCGTAGCCAAGGGTCTTTTCGAGGGCCCGCTCGATCCTCTGTTCGAGGCTCGCCCGCTCCTTCGACCGCGCGTCGAAGATCACATTGCCGCTTGCTATGAATGTCTCGATGTTCGTGAAACCGAGTCCCGCGAACGCCGCCTTGAGGACATCCATCTTCACCACGTGCCCGCCGACGTTGATGGCGCGAAGGAACGCGACGTAGCGGGCCATCTCCTACTCCCTTCCCGACTTCACTTCGGTCCACAGGCGATCGTGCCGGGTCGCCGCTGCGCCCAGGTCTTCGTAGGCACGCAGGAGCTTCATCGTGGCGGCGTCTGGAAACATCGCGGGGTTGTCGCGAACTCCGGGGGGGAGCAGCGCTCGGCCGGCCTTCGAGGGAGTGGAGTATCCGGTGGTGAGAGAGATCTCGGCCGCGATCTCGGGTTCCATCACGAAGTCCAGGAACTCGTGGGCGAGATCCTTGTGCGGCGCGTTCGCGGGAATGGCCAGGCTGTCCGCGAAGAGCATGGCCCCCTCTTTTGGGACGGTAAAGCGGACCCAGGGTGCGTCCCTCATGAGTTTGGCGATCTGACCCGACCATGACTGGGCGAGGACCACCTCGCCCGAGCGGATGGCGTCATCGAAACTCGCCGAGTCGTACGCGCGAACCAGGGGCTTTTGTTCGATCAGGATCTTGAGGATCCGCTTCAGGATGTCCGGTTCGACCGTGTTCGGGTCTTCGCCCAGGACGAAGGCGCCGAAGGCGACCGCCTCGCGGGCGTCGTCGAGCATAAGGATCTTCCCCTTGAAGCGCGGATCGAGGAGAACATTCCACGAGTCGACTTCCGGAACGAGCCGCGCGTCGGACGCGATCCCGGTGACACCCCACAGGTACGGGATCGAGTACCGGTTCTCGGGATCCCACGCCTGGCCTCTGAATTCCGGGGCGGTGTTTCCGAACTGAGGGAGCCGGTCGAGGTCCAGTTCAGCCAGAACTCCGGCCTGGATCAACGGGGCCAGGGTGTAGGTCGGCGGACATATGACGTCATACCCTGGGTTCCCCGCGAGCATCTTGGAGAGGAGCGCTTCCGCCGAATCGTAGACATCGAGATTCACGCGAGCCCCGGTGCGTTCCTCGAACTTGCGGACGGTCTCGGGTGCGATATAGGCCGACCAGAGGTAGAGGTTCAGTTCGCGCGTTCCCTTCTGTTGAGCCCGGGCGAGGACCACCGGGGTCAGCAGGATCATGAGACCGAGAGCCATGGAGACTGCGGCGGAACGGGGACGCGCTTCGATCAGCGCGGTCGCGAGGAGCAGCAGCGTGGTCGCCGCGAGCAGCAACGTGGAGGCGGCAGCGATCTCGGGGGAAAGGGAGCTCTTGAGCAACGAATAGATGTAGACGGGCAGTGTCGTGCTGCCGGCGCCGGAGACGAAAGACGTCACCACGTAGTCGTCGATCGAGAGCGAGAAGGTGAGCAGTCCCGCGGCCACAAGACCGGGGGCGAGAAGCGGCAGAGTGACTCTTCGAAAGACCTGGGACGGTGTGGCTCCAAGGTCGCGCGCAGCCTCTTCGACGTTCGCCGGCAGAGTGTGGACGCGGGCGCGAATCACGAAGTAGGCGAAAGAAACGGTGAAGATCACGTGCGCCGCCACCACGGTGCCGATTCCGAGCGGAATGAAGAGACGGGAGAAGAAGGCGAGAAGCGAGGCTCCGAAGACGATCTCCGGCGTCACAAGAGGGACGAGGAACCAGGAGGTAACGCGCTCTCCGGTCCGCGGTGAGGCGGAGCGCGCGCCCAGAGCGGCGGCGGTCGCGATGATCAGAACGAGCGCGGTGGCGAGGCCGCCCACGATCAGCGAGTTCTCCATCGCCCGCATCAGCGGGCCGTTGTTCAGGAGCTTCTCGTACCAGACGAGGCTCGGACCGTCGAACGAAGCGGACAGTCGCGACCGGGAGAACGAGAAGACGGCGAGGGCCAGGACGGGAAGGTGCAGGAAGAGGAGCGTCCCCACGAGCAGCGCCTGCAGCTTTTTCATTCCTGGGCCTTCCGAAGGGTGCGGCCGAACACGAGGAAGGCCGACAGGGTCAGCACGCTGAGCGTGAACGCCATGGCCGAGCCGAAAGCGGGATCGCGCGCCTGGCCGAACTGGCTGGTGATGAGGGTGCCGACCCAGGCGGTTTTCGCTCCACCCAGGAGGTCGGGCACGAGCACCGAACCCAGAGAGGGAACGAAGACGAGGACGCAGCCGGCCACGATCCCGGGGGCCGCGATCGGAATCACGACCCGCGCCAGGGTGGTGGTCGGACTGGCCCCAAGGTCCGAAGCCGCGTCGATCAGCGAAGAGTCCATGCGTTCCAGGGACGCGTAGATGGGAAGGATCATGTACGGCAGTTCGATGTAGAGCTGGCCCAGGGCCACCGCGGTGGTGGTGTAGAGCAGGCTCGGAGAATCGGACCCGAGGAACGTCAGCACTTGAGAGAGAAGTCCGCCCGAACGCAGGAGGAACACCCACGCGTAGAGCTTCACCAGGACCGAGGTCCACAGGGGAAGGGTGACGAGGAGCAGGAATGAACCGCGCCAGCGTTGCGGCACGGCCCGCACCAGGGCCCACGCGACCGGGAAGCCGACGCACAGAGTGACGACGGTGGTCCCAAGCGCCATCGCGACGCTCCGCCCGAAAATCGTCGCGTAGAGGGGATCGAAGAGCCTCGACCAAACCGAGCTGTCGCCGGTACGGGAGAGGAGCATGAGCTGAGGGGCGACGAAGAGGACCAGCAGGGTCGCGAAGGCGGGCAGGAGAAGGCGACTCGGCTTCACGGCCGCAGACCAACCCAGGAGTTCTCTTCGATGTCGAGCGCGACCTCGTCGCCCGCGCGCACCACTTCCCGGGGTGAGACATTCGCGATGAGTGTCGCGGCGCCCACCCGAACCCGGCACCGGGTGGCTTCCCCGAGATAGCGGACATCGGTAACCGTTCCACGAAGGCCCCGCCCGGGTGCGGCGAGGCGGATGTGTTCTCCGTGCAGGCCGACCTTCACGGTTTCCTCCGGCGGAGCATTCTCGACTCTCACTTCCACAAAACCCAGATCGATGCGCGCCGCGGTTTTTTCCCGCGCCACCACGCGTCCGTCGAGAATGTTCTCCATCCCGACGAGGCGGGCCACGTAAACACTGCTCGGCTGCTCGAAGATCTCCTCGGGCGGACCGTACTGCGCGATGTGTCCTTCCCGCATCACAGCGATCCGCGACGAGCATTCGATCGCCTCCTCGAGGTCGTGAGTGACGAGGATGAAAGTGATGCCGAGCGAACGCTGGAGCTGGACCAGTTCGGATCGCATGGACGAACGTAGTTGGGCGTCGAGGGCGGCCAACGGCTCGTCGAGAAGGAGGATGTCGGGCTCCAGCACGAGGGCGCGGGCGAGCGCCACTCGCTGGCCCTGACCGCCCGAGATTTCAGCGGGTGCGCGATGATCGAGGCCTTCGAGGTGGACCGAGGCCAGGGCCTTCGCGACACGCGACCGGATTTCATCCTCGCCGCGGCCGCGAATCCGCAGGCCGAAAGCCACGTTCTCGAAAACGGTCAGATGGGGGAAAAGGGCGTAGCTCTGAAAGACCGTGTGGATGGGCCGCAGATGGGCATCCATCGCCGTGACGTCGATTCCGGAAACCGAAATCCGCCCGGAGTCGACCGGGTCGAGACCGGCGACGAGCCGGAGCAGCGTCGTCTTGCCGCAACCCGAGGGACCGAGGAGGGTGACGAACTCGCCCGGCCGCACGTCGAGGCTCACATTATCGAGAACCGCGACGGAGCCGCGCTTTTTCGAAACCAACTCGACTTCAAGCGAGCCGCGGGCGTTCGTCGTCGGCGTGTCGGGGCTCATCGGGTGAGAGGCATTATTTCGCAGGTTTCAGGCTTGACTTTGCCCTTCCGCATAAAAGAAAGTAGGAAATGCTCCCGCGGCCATAGTTTTGGCCCCGGCCTCAGGTCGCCGCAGCGCCCGACCAAGGCTTCCGCCTTTCTGAAT
>CAZBTT010000183.1:5958-8591 GCA_964494295.1 uncultured Acidobacteriota bacterium | reverse complement strand
GGCCGCGGGTCAGTCTCTCGCGCCGCCCGGTTTCGACATGGACGCGATGAAGATCGGACCGGGATTCGAACTTCGCCACCACGTTGGTCTCGTCAAACACGATCGACTTTCCGTCGCGCGTCCAGGACAAGCCGCCGCCGGAAAGGCGCGACGCCAGCTTCCGGTCAAGAGAGCCGTCGGGCCTCATGAGCCGGATTTCTCCGAGTCGAGAAAGGGTGCGGCTGGTGTACGCGAGGGTCGTGCGGTCCGGGGAAAGGCGGGGAAACGACTGGATCGTGCCGCGGTTGGTGAGCGGGATGACCCCAGGCGCGATCGCAGGTACGGTGGATTCGAGAGCCGCTGCGCGCTCTCGCGCGAACTCGCGCCAGAGGTCGCTCAGGCTGCGGCCCGTGATCTTCTTGAAGGTGCGCTCGTCGAGGTAGGGAAACGCGCGGGCGTGGGCGGACGCGATGTCGCGCGTGGAGTCCTTGCCGAAACGCGTCTCGACGAAGCTCAGGAACTCCTCGCCGAAAAGATACGCCGCGGTTCCAAAGGGCCATTCATCGAGGCCGAGGGTGGCCTTGTCGAGCTTCTCGAGCTGGCCGCTGCGCGCCGCTTCGTCCACCACCATCTCGGTGAACGTGTGCCGCCCGCGCCCGAATGCGGTGCCGCGCGTTTCCTCGCGGACCGCGAGGCCTTCGATGAACCATGTCGGCTGGAGGGCGTTCGGGAACAGGAACGGCGCCCGACCGAAAACCCGCCGGCCAAAACCGTAGAGCCCGCCCGCCTGTTCGATGTGGACGATGTGGGTGAGCTCGTGGGTCACCACCATGCGCAGCCACGATTCCGTAGGTCCGGACTCGGCGCCATCGGGCGAGGCGGTGCGGATCTCCACATACGGATAGGGAAAGGCCGTGGCCAGGCCGTTGGGCGAGTCGTTCGCATCGTGCACGACCACATCAAGGCTCCGAACACGGATGCGATACCGGTCCTCCAGGCCGGGGAGGATTTCGAGGACAAGGGCCATCACGCGTCGCGCCGGCGCTTGCACCTCGGCATGGAAATGCACCTTGACCTTCCCCGTTTCGAGGGTCTGAAATCGGTACCTGGGAGGAAAGGACCCCGCAAACGCCGCGGTCACCCCCGCGCACAGGAGCAAGGACAACAGCCCGCCCGTCCGCAATAGTCGGCGCACACCGAATTCTCTCACCCGGCCTCTCCATTCGGGGGTAGATTACGCAGGGGGGGAGTTCTCATGTTCTCGATTGCGTACCGCCGTGTCTGAGAGATCGCGACCCTCCGTCTGGAAAGGTCCGAGCGGGCCCATCCCAACGCGGGCGGAGCTGGGCCTCGACAAGGGTCCTTCGACCGGCCTGCTCGCGTCGATCCTGAACTCCACCGCCGACGGTCTGCTCGTCGTCGACCGGTCCGGGAAGATTCTGGCGTGGAACCAGATGTTTGTCTCGATGTGGAACATGGCCCTCGGGGTCATGGAAGGCCATCAGGACGACACCGCGCTCGCCGCTGCGCTCGACTTGATCAGCGAAGCGGGCGGTTTCGCGGATCGCGTTCGCGAACTGCGCTCTCACCCCGAAGACGAGAGCTTCGAGACCATCATCCTGAGGGACGGCCGTATCTTCGAGCGGTTCTCGCGACCGCTCGGACCGCGAAGCGACATCCAGGGAAGGGTGTGGAGTTTCCGCGACGTGACGGTCCGGCGCGCGGCCGAGCGCTCTCTGCGGGAAAGCGAGATGCGCTTCCGCACGTTCGCCGAGGGTGCTGCGTGCGGCCTTCTGATCTACCGCGAGGACACCATCGTCTTCGCGAATCGGTGGGCCCGGGAAGTGTTCGGCGACATCGTGGGCCGGGAGTTCTGGGTGAACGTTCACCCGGACGATATCGAGCCCGTGAAGGCCCGGGGACGGGCGCGGGCGCGAGGCGAGGCCATCGAGAACAAGTTCGACGTGCGGATGATCGACCGCCACGGCGCCACGCGCTGGTTCGAGGTATCGGGCTCCCCGATCGAACTCGACGGCCTGCCCGCGGTTCTCACCACCGCCTACGACATCACGAAGCGGCGCGAAGCCGAGGAGCGCACGCGCCATGTGGCCTTCCACGACGCTCTCACCGACCTCCCCAACCGGGCTCTTTTCAATGACCGCGCGGACGCCGCTCTCGCCCTCGCCCACCGCGAGTCGAGCACGGTGGGCGTGATCCTCCTCGATGTGGACCGCTTCAAGAACGTCAACGACTCGCTCGGGCACGACGCGGGCGACGAACTCATCAGGCGCAGCGCCGACCGCCTGCGGGATGTGCTCCGCGGCTCCGACACGGTGGCGCGGCTCGGCGGCGACGAGTTCGCGGTGCTCCTGCCCGGACTGCGGTCGGATGAAACCGCGCGCGTGGGCAAGAAGCTCCTCGAAGCGATGCGACAGCCATTCCTCGTCGCGGGACGTGAACTGCGGGTGAGCGCCAGTCTCGGTCTCGCCATCGGTCCGCAAGACGGTGCGGACGTGCAGACCCTGGTGAAAAGCGCGGACACCGCGATGTATCGGGCGAAGGACTCGGGACGCGACCGGCTTCAACTCTTCGACGCCACCATGAATCTGGCGGCGACGCGCCTGCTGGAACTCGAGCACGAGCTTCATGAGGGC
>CAZBTT010000183.1:0-5948 GCA_964494295.1 uncultured Acidobacteriota bacterium | reverse complement strand
GCGGCCTAAGCTACCGGCCTCACCCAGCCCCCCTGCCTTTTTGTCTTCACGACAGCTTGCGCCGACACCGCCCACATGCGCGCCACGCTAGGGATGCCGGTGCGGGTTTCCGGTAATATCTCGGCGGCCCAGATTCGCGAGCCGAACATCGTGTCGTAGGTCGCGGCCACCCTGCGCGACGCGGGCCTCGACGCGGGCGCGCTCGAACTCGAGGTCACGGAATCCTCGGCGCTGCAAGGCGCGGAGAGGACGATCGAAGCCCTGCGCGAACTCGTGGCCATGGGCGTCGCCATCAGCCTCGACGACTTCGGCACCGGCTACGCCTCCCTGGACCTGCTCCGGAGGCTTCCCATCAAACGAATCAAGATCGACCGATCGTTCGTCCAGGACGTGGGGTCCGACCGCGTGGACGAAGCGATCGCGTCGGCCACCATCGCCCTTGCGCATCAACTCGGGCTCGAAGTCGTGGGCGAGGGTGTTGAAACCGAGTTCCAGAAGAACTTCCTCGAAGTTCAAGGCTGCGACCTTTTGCAGGGTCATCTGCTCGGACGGCCCATGCCGCGGGAGGAAGTCACCCGATTCATCCAGGAAAAGCAAAACCGACATACCCAAGGAGTCGAAGCGTGAACGTGCAGAAACCGAAGAAGCGGATCCGGATCATCGGCGCGCCCCTCGACCTCGGGGCGGGCCACCGCGGCGTCGACATGGGGCCGTCGGCGTTCCGGGTGGCCGAGATTCACAACGCGGTCCGGGCCCTCGGTATCGAGGTCGAGGACTCCGGTGATATCGACGCGCATGTCGCGGAAACCCGCGATCCGGGAAACCCCCGCCTCAAGTACCTCAAGGAAATCCGCGCGATGTGCGTCACCTTGCGAAACGTGGTGTCGAAGACGATGGATGAGGGCGTGATTCCCGTGGTTCTGGGCGGCGATCATTCGATCGCCATGGGCACCATCGCGGGAGTCGCGCGCCACTTCCGCAGGCGCAAAGAGAAGGCCGGCCTCGTGTGGTTCGACGCTCACGCCGACGCCAACACCGAGCACACCTCGCCCACCGGCAACATCCACGGAATGCCCATGGCGGTGTGTCTCGGCCTCGGAGCGAAGGACCTGCTCTCGATCTACGACGCCAAGGGCCCCATGATCGATGGTGAACGGGCCGCCATCATCGGCCTGCGGTCGGTCGACATCAAGGAACGAGCCAACGTGTCCCTGGTCGGCATCGGCGCTTTCACCATGCGGCATCTCGATGAACGCGGCATGCGGTCGGTGATGGAGACGGCGATCCAGCGCGCATTGAACGGCACGGCCGGAATCCACGTGAGCATCGACCTCGACGCGGTGGACCCGGAGGAGGCCCCCGGGGTCGGCACCCCGAGCCCGGGTGGCATCGGGTATCGCGAGATGCACCTCGCGATGGAGATGCTCGCGGACACCAACCGCGTGGCCTCGATCGAGCTGGTCGAGGTGAACCCGGTCCTCGACCGCGCGAACCAGACCGCGAAACTCGGCGTCGAACTGCTCTGTTCGCTGCTCGGCAAAAAAATCCTGTGAAGGGCTTCCGCTTCTCTCACGAGGCGGAGGCGGCGTTTGGGGATCTCGACGCCATGGGCCACGTGAACAACGTGGTGTACCTGACGTGGATCGAGACCGCGCGCATCGCCTACTGGATCCACGTCACCGGCCAGAAGACGCACGCGGGCCTGCCGAAGCCGGGAGGAGCCTCGCACGAACCGGGGCCCGGGATCATGTCCGGCGCGCTCATCGACATGATCCTCGCCCGCACGGAGATCGACTACAAGTCGCCGGTGAGCTACGGCGAGAAGCTCGATGTCTTCGTCCGGACCTCGCTGATCAAACGCTCGTCCCTGGTGTTCGAGTACGCCGTGGTCTCACGCACAGATTCGAGGGTGGTGGCGGAAGCGAGGACCGTGGTGGTCTCGTACGACTACACGCAGTTCAAATCGAAGCCGGTCCGCGAGGAACTGCGGACGAAGATCCTGGCTCTCGATCCTGAGGCTAAAGTCGAAAAATGAAACAAGCGGTCCTCGCCCTCGACCAGGGCACCACGTCGTCGCGGGCGATCGTTTTCGGTCGCGAAGGCCTCCCGCTCTCGACCTCGCAGCTCGAGTTCGAACAGATCTATCCGAAGCCGGGCGATGTCGAGCACGACCCCGAAGCGATCTGGACCACCCAGCTTCAGACCGCTCGCGAGGCGATCACCCGCGCCAATGTGGAGAAGATCTCCGCCATCGGCATCACCAACCAGCGCGAGACCACGGTGCTGTGGGATCGCCACACGGGGAAGGCCGTCGCGAACGCCATCGTCTGGCAAAGCCGGGTGAGCGCGTACGTGTGCGAGCGTTTGAAGGCGGAAGGTCACGAGCCGCTTTTCCGCCGCAAGACCGGCCTGGTCATGGACGCCTACTTTTCGGGGACAAAGATCGCGCATCTCCTCGCCACAGTTGACGGTCTCAGGGCGCGGGCGGAGAAGGGCGACATCCTCTTCGGCACCGTCGATTCGTTCCTGATCTGGCGCCTCACCGGCGGCCGCGTGCACGTCACCGACGTCTCGAACGCCTCGCGAACTCTCCTGATGGACCTCGAAACCCTTCAGTGGGACGACGAACTGCTGAAGATCATGGGCGTGCCGAAAGCGATGCTCCCGAAGATCGTGGACTCGAGCGGCATCGTGGGCGAAACCGACGAGGCGCTTTTCGGCTCGCGCATTCCTATCGCGGGAATCGCGGGCGACCAGCAGGCGGCGACGTTCGGGCAGTGCTGCTTCAAACCCGGCGAAACCAAGAACACCTACGGCACGGGCTGCTTCCTTCTCATGAACACCGGGGCGACGCCCAAAGCGTCGGCGAACGGTCTGCTCACCACGGTGGGCTGGCGGATCGGCGGCAAGACCACTTACGGTCTCGAGGGTTCGGTCTTCATCGCGGGCGCGGTGGTGCAGTGGCTTCGCGACTCTCTCCAGATCATCGCCACCTCGGGTGAAGTCGAAACCCTGGCAGGCAGCGTCGCCGACAGCGGCGGCGTCTACATGGTCCCCGCGTTCGTGGGCCTTGGCGCGCCCTACTGGGATTCCGATGCGCGCGGCGCGATCTTCGGCCTCACCCGCGGAACCACGAGGGCCCACATCGCTCGCGCGGCGGTCGACTCGATCGCGTATCAGTCGCGCGACGTCATCGAGGCCATGCGCAAGGACTCGGGTCTTTCACTCGAAACCATCCGCGTGGACGGCGGCGCCACCCGCAACGGCGCGCTGCTCCAGTTCCAGGCCGACATTCTCGGCGCCCGCGTCCTGCGTCCGGTGGTCGCGGAGACCACGGCGCTTGGTGCCGCGTACCTCGCCGGCCTCGCGACGGAGGTCTGGGCCGACCAGGACGACATCCAGAAACTCTGGGCCCTCGACCGCACCTTCACGCCCGCCATGGACGCGGCCCGCCGCGAATCGTTGTACAGAGGATGGACGGACGCGGTTTCGCGAACTCGGTCGCGGTAGCGTTTCTTTACTTACAACTCCTCGAGGCGCGGAAGGCCATCGAGACCGCCCACCGCCTGCGTCGAACGGGCGCCGACCGTGTTCCCGAGGTGCAAGGCGCGGCGCGGCGTCAAACCGCTGAGCCAACCGGCCAGGAAACCAGCGTTGAACGCGTCCCCCGCGCCGGTGGTGTCGAGCGGACGCACCTTCGGCGCCGGCTCTTCGATGATCGTTCGGGACGAGATCCACCGGCTGCCCTTCTCGCCGAGCTTGATGACAGCGTTCCGGGCGTGCTCCTTCCAGAAGGACTCGGCCTGGGCGAGGGACTTGCGCTTCGAGTAGAGCTTCGCCTCATCCTCGTTGATGAGCAGGAAATCCGCAGCCCCGATCAGCAAGGGCAGATTTTTGTCCTTCGCGAGGTTCAAGTCGTAGCCGAAATCGAGAGACACGAGCACGCCGCGCGCGCGCAAGGCGCGGAGGGCGTCGACAAGGGGCGGGATGTCGCGCGGGCACATCGCGGCGTGAACGACCCGGGCCTGTGCCCTCGTGAGGGCTGCGTTGATCCGCGGGCCGAGGAGGGTGTTGACCCCGTCGAAGGTCGCGAAAGCCCGGTCCTTCGGGGTGGAGAGCGCCGCGGTGATCGCGTGTAACTCGTCGCGTTTCCTGAGGTTGGTAACGTGGACGCCTTCCTTGCGAAGCCTCACGCAGGCCCCATCGGCGAGAGCGCTCACGATCCGTGTGTTCACCCCGAGCCGAGCCGCCGCGACCGCGGTAATCGTGGCCCCGCCACCGAACGTACGGATGAACGACTTCGTCCGCAGTTCCTCCCCAAGCCGGGGCAGGCGATCGAGGCCGGCGAAGATCAGGTCCTCGAACGACTCCCCCACACAGATCAGGTCAGTAGTGCTCATGCATCAGAGCCTACCTGCTCGATCTCAATTACAATTTTCCCTGCTCGCGCCCTGTCGGGTCGCTGGCCTATCGAAGGAGAACGTCCATGGCGGTACGAGTAGGCATCAACGGCTTCGGCCGCATCGGTCGAAACATCCTGCGCGCGGCGCTTCATGACAAGGAACTCGACATCGTCGCGGTCAACGACATCACCGACGCGAAGACCCTCGGGCATCTCCTCAAATACGACTCCATCCTGGGCAACCTCGCGGAAGACGTGCGGGTCGAAGGCGACACCATCCTCGTGGCCGGCCGCAAGGTCAAGGTGCTGGCCCTCAAGGACCCTGCGGCGCTCCCCTGGAAGGATCTGGGCGTCGAGTATGCCGTCGAGTCGACCGGCCTCTTCACCGACGCCGAGAAGGCCAAGGCGCATCTCGCCGCGGGGGCTAAAAAGGTCATCATCTCCGCGCCCGCCAAGGGCGAAGACCTGACCATCGTGCTGGGCGTGAATCAGGACAAGTACGATTCCAGCAAGCATCACATCGTCTCGAACGCGTCGTGCACCACGAACTGCCTGGCGCCCGTGGTCAAAGTCCTCCATGACTCCTTCGGGATCGTCAAGGGTCAGATGACCACGATCCACTCGTACACCAACGACCAGAAGATCCTCGACCTGCCCCACAAGGATCTCCGGCGCGCGCGCGCGGCCGCGCTTTCGATGATCCCCACGTCCACGGGCGCGGCGAAGGCCATCTACCTCGTCATCCCCGAACTCAAGGGACGCCTCGACGGCGTCGCCATGCGCGTGCCCACGCCGAACGTCTCGGTGGTCGACCTCACCATCGAACTCAAGGCTGAAACCACGGCGGAGGCGATCAACGCCGCCATGACCCAGGCCGCGGCAGGCTCGCTCAAGGGCATCCTCGAGGTCAGTAACCAGGAGCTGGTGTCCATCGATTTCCGGGGCAACCCGGCTTCGTCGATCGTGGACGCCCCCCTCACCCGGGTACTTCAGGGGACCATGGCCAAGGTCTTCGCCTGGTACGACAACGAGTGGGGTTTCTCGAGCCGCATGTGCGACCTCATTCACTTCATGGCGAAGAAGGACCGCGGGTAGCAAGCGGCGTCGCGGCCCCGAACCGTTTCCGGGAATCGAGGGGGGAAATCATGGCAGCCAAGCAGACGGTCCGGCATCTCACGGGCGTCAAGGGCATGCGCATCTTCGTGCGCGTGGACTTCAACGTGCCCATGGAAGGCGCTGCGATAACCGAGGACACAAGGATCCGGGCCGCGTTGCCCACTTTGAACTTCCTCCACGACGCGGGCGCTGAACTCGTCCTAGCGTCTCATCTCGGACGCCCCAAGAAAGGGCCGACCCCGGCCCTTTCCCTCGCCCCCATCGCCAAGCGGCTCGCCGAGCTGATGAAGTGCGATGTCGATCTCGCCGCGGACAGCATCGGCCCTGACGTCAAGGCGCGCACCGCGGCCATGAAGCCCGGGAGCGTTCTCCTTCTCGAGAACGTCCGCTTCCATCCCGAAGAGGAAGCGAACGACCCCGCCTTCGCGAA
>CAZBTT010000182.1:0-8609 GCA_964494295.1 uncultured Acidobacteriota bacterium | reverse complement strand
CCGCCGGGAAGGCCCCGTCGTCGAGCGGGTGGAACACCCACGTCTCGGGCCGGGTCCAGTCGACCGCGGGTGCCGCGTCGGGCACCCGGTCGGGCCAGGCGAGGCCGAGCGCGATCGGGATCATCATCGTCGGCGGGCTCGCCTGCACCAGGGTCGAGCCGTCGACGAACTCGACCATGGAGTGCACGACGCTGGTGGGGTGCACCACGACCCCGATCCGGTCGAAGGGGATGCCGAAGGCGTCGCGACCGATGGCGCGGGGACCACCGGGGCCGCGGTTCCGCTCGTGGCGGGCATGGTGACCAATCTTTCCGGGGGCGCGCATTTCGCCATCTCCCCCTCGGGAACCCTCGCCTACGCTCCCGGCTCGAAGGCCGAGCCCGATCGAGCACTCGCGTGGGTAACGCGCGACGGAACCGCCACCCCATTGCCTTCCACGTACGGAGCCAGCCGCTTCTGGTCGCTCTCCCCCGACGGCAGGAAGCTCGTGCGCCACACCGTAGGCGGCGAGCGCGGCATCTGGATCGACGATCTCGAGACGGGCTCGCATCAGCGCGCCGTGGTCGGTGAAGATGAAAGGGGTGCTTTCTCCTACCCGATCTGGCTCAAGGACCAGAGCGGTTTTGTGTACTCACAGGGCGCGCCCGCGCCCAATCTCGTCTATCACCCCCTGGGGTCGCGCACCGGTCCCGTCCAGCTAACGAAGAGCAACCGGCCGCAGTACGCGATGAGCGTGTCGCCGGATAGTCGGACTCTGCTTTACGAGGAGAACGGGGCCGACACCGCTTCCGATCTGTGGACGCTCGCGCTGCCTTCGCCGGAGAGCGATGTGCCCGCGGCCGTTCAGGGGACCCCTTTCGTTCAAACCCCCGCTTCTGAAGTCAGCGGCCGCTTTTCTCCAGATGGCCGCCACATCGCCTACGTCGCGAACGACACGGGCCGGTTCGAGGCCTACGTCGCATCGTTCCCATCCGCGAAAGAGCGCATTCAGATTTCGACGGACGGCGCCTTTCGCCCGGAATGGATGCCCGGAGGAGGGGAAATCGTCTTTCGAAGCCCGGGCGGGTGGATGATGTCCGTCACTTTCAGCGGGGCCGACGGACCTCGGGCCGGGAAGCCGCGACCGCTGTTCGACGCTTCGAAATACGAGACGTCGTACAGCGTCTCGCCCGACGGCAGACGTTTCCTGATGATGCCGCTGCTCCCAACCGAAGGGGACGCCACCGAAGTCCGGCTGATCCTGAACGTCCTGGCCGAAATCCGCCGGAGGATTCCGGAATGACCCTCGCCGTGGGCACGCGGCTCGGCCCCTACGAGATCACCGCCGCGATCGGCGCCGGAGGTATGGGCTAAGTCTTCCGCGCGCGCGATACACACGCGAGGCTCAAACCCCGGTGTCGCTGAACCAGCCAAACATCGCGGCGGCCCACGGGATTGAGGAACGCGCGCTCGTGATGGAGCTTATCGAGGGCGAAGATCTTTCCTCGCACATCGCTCGCGGACCGATACCGGCCGCGGAGGCCCTGCCCGTCGCGCGTCAGATCGCGGAAGCTCTTGAAGCCGCTCCACGGTTCCCGTGCTACACTGATCCCGTGGAAGCCAAGCCCGCCAATGTGACGATCGTCATCGATGCGGCGTTGCTTCGACGCGCCCGCATCAAGGCTCTCGAGGAAGGGACATCGCTGAACGCGGTCCTGCGCGAGCGGGTCGAGGAGTACGTTTCGCGCGCGTCCCCGGCCAAGGCGGCGAAGCAGACTTTCCTCCGTCTGGCCGAAGCCTCAAAAGCTCGCGGCGACCGCAGGATTTCCCGCGAGGAAATGCATGATCGACGGTGAGGGCCCCTTCTTCCTCGACACGAACATTCTTGTCTACGCCTTTGACGCGGGGGAACCGAAGAAACGGGCGCGAAGCCGCGCGCTGATCGAGAGCCTCCCGGCCGAGGCCATCGTCCTCTCCTCCCAGGTGGTGAATGAGTTCTATTTCACGGTGACTCGAAAACTTCGAAGGCCCTTGCCCGCCGTTGAAGCCGAGGAGGCGGTCCGCGGGCTCTCGGGGTTTCGCATCCTGCCCCTCGATCACCGGCTCTCGATGGCGGCCATGGAGCTCGGCCGAAAGCACCAACTTTCGATCTGGGACGCGCTCATCGTCCAGAGTGCAGTAGAAGGCGGCTGCCGTACTCTTTTCTCCGAGGACTTTCAGGGGGGCCGGAAATACGGAACGCTGAAGGTGGCAAACCCCTTCGGCGATTAACCGCCGCGGCCTTCCTCGCCGAGTGACCGCGGCGCGGCGCCATCCTCCTCGCGGATCTTCCCGTCGAGGGATAGATCACTTAAATGCCGCCTCGGACTGACCCTCAACTGGGGCGAAACAACCACTAGACTGCGCCATCCATGGGCCTCCGCGTGGTCACGAGCTTCGAGGCGCTGATCGCGACGCCTTTTCGCGACGGCGTCAACGCGGTGTGCTGGCCGCGTGATCTTCCGGGCGACTTCGACGAAGTGGCGCAAGAGCTTGGGACGGACGACGACATCACCTCGATCGACGAAACGCGATTGAGGTCGCTCGAGGTCAGCCGGGCCGGCCGCCAGGCCGTCGCTGCGCTTCTCGACGACCTGGGCCGGGTGCGCGCGATCGGTGAGGAGCCGACGCTCGACTGCGTACGTCGCTACCCGCGTGATCACGGCGGACCGGTGGCGACCGACGTGCACTCCTTCCATGTCGACAGCGCGACCACGCCCGTCGATACCTTCCTGTGCAGTTACACCGGGGCATCGAGTGAAGGGCTGCGCAATCATGAAGCGAGGCGGCTCGTCGACGCGCCGGCGATCCGAGCGCAACTGCTCGAGCGCTTCGGCGGCGAAGAAGGCGAGGCCTTCACCGCCTGGCTGGGCGAGAACAGCTTCGATCTGCATTACGAGGCCCTGCCAGAAGCGCGGCCGTTCTCGTTCGGCCTCTTTAACCTGTGGCGCATCGCGGTGCAGTACCCGGGGTGTCCAGTGCCGGCGTGCATCCATCGGGCGCCCGAAGACTCGCCGGGCCAGCCTCCCCGCCTGCTGCTCATCAGTTGAGGCCAGGGCGCCCGAGTCTGGATGTCAATCCCCGCCCTGCGGCGCATCGCATCTCGACCGGGGAGTGTTGCAGGAAGTCCTGCGGTCGGGTTCCGCCGCGCACTACGGGGCGCGTACTCCCTGCCTCGCGTGTCGCCCGACGGAAAGCGCCTCGCCGTGGAGGTCGCGGATCGGACGGAAACCTACATCGCGATCTACGACCTCGATGGCCGCACCGCCCTGCGCCGCCTCACGTTCGGGGGAAGCAACCGGTATCCCGTCCGGTCACGCGATTCTGCGCGGGTGACCTTCCAGTCGGATCGTGAGTGCGACCTGGCGATCTTCTGGCAGCGCGCGGATGGCGCCGCACCGGCCGAGCGGCTGACCAGGCCGGAGAAGGACCAGGTGAAACGGAGTTCCGCGCCAGGCCGAACACGCTCCCTGCTACAGTCGGCTCGGGAACATCAATGAATCGAGCGGCGCGATCCATCGCTCTTTCGCTGTCATGCCTGCTCGCGGCATGCGGTGGGTCACCGCAGCTCGGGGTTGTCAAGAGCCCCAGCCCCACGCCAACCCCGGCGCCCGTCAGAGTCGTGATCGTATCGGTCGACGGTCTTCGGCCCGACGCGGTGCAGCAGGTGAATCCCCCGAACATGAGGGCGCTGGTCGCGAAAGGGGCCTACAGCTGGCTGGCCCGGACCATCATGCCTTCCTCCACACTCCCGTCGCACATGTCCATGCTCACCGGCTACCTGCCGGCGCGGCACGGAGTCACATGGAACGACTACACCCCGGCCAACGGTCCGCTCAAGGTCACCACCGTCTTCCTGGCCGCCCGAAGAGCAGGCCTTCGATCCGCCCTGGTCGCGGGTAAGGACAAGTTCGACACCTTCAGGGACACCGGGGAGATGGACATGTTCATCGGGGGTGGGCAAAGGGATCAGGACGTCGCCGACCAGGCGGTCGCTCAGCTGTACACGGGCGTCCACCTGTTGTTCGTCCATCTCCCCAACGTCGATATCGCGGGCCATACCTATGGGTGGATGTCCACGGGCTACAAAGACGAGGTCGCGCGGGCCGACGCCGCCCTTGGCCGCATCATGAACGCCCTGCCGGACAACACGACGTTGATCCTGAGCGCCGATCACGGCGGGCACGGCAATGAGCACGGCAGCGCCGACCCCCTCGACATGACGATTCCCTGGATCGTCGCCGGCCCGAGGACACGCCAGGGTTACGCGCTCGCCGCAGCGGTCTCAACCACCGACACGACCGCTACCGCGGGATTCCTTCTCGGCCTCACTCTGCCCGCCGACATCACCGGCAAACCTGTGCTTGAAGCGTTTGTCCGGTAATGGTTGAAGGCAAGGATCTGGCCGAGCGCGACCCCGGCTCCCTGCTTTGACGAAGGTCCATCTCGTCGACGGCACCTACGAGCTGTATCGCGCCTACTACGGCGCGCCGAAAGCGTTGGTTGCCGGGCGGGAGGTGGGCGCGACGCGAGGGATCCTTCGCTCGCTGCTCTCCCTGGTTCGCGAAGACGGTGTGACCCACGCGGGCATCGCCTTCGATCACGTGATCGAGTCCTTCCGAAACGAAATCTTCAGCGGCTACAAGACGGGCGAAGGCGTCCCCGACGATCTGATGTCCCAGTTTGCGCTGGCCGAGCGCGCCACCCAGGCGCTCGGCGTCGTGACGTGGTCGATGATCGAGTTCGAAGCGGACGATGCCCTCGCCACCGCGGCCTCCCGCTTTTCTGAAGCTCCCGGCGTCGAGCAGGTCCTGATCTGCACCCCCGACAAGGATCTGGCTCAATGCGTGAGAGGACGGCGCGTGGTGCGCCTCGATCGGATGCGCCGGCTGCTCCTCGATGAGGCGGGCGTCGTGGAGAAGTTCGGCGTTTCTCCCCGGTCGATCCCCGACTGGCTGGCCCTCGTCGGCGACTCCGCGGATGGAATCCCCGGCATTCCGCGCTGGGGCGAGAAGGCGGCCTCCACGCTGCTCGGGCGCTTCGGCAGAATCGAAGATATTCCGGACGACCCGGGCCGCTGGGATGTGGGTGTCCGGGGCGCTGCCGCTCTCGCCTCCAACCTGGCTGCGCGACGTGACGACGCGGCCCTCTACAAGAAGCTCGCAACGTTGCGCACGGACGTGCCGCTCGCGGAGTCGCTCGACGACCTCGAATGGAAGGGCGCTCACCGTGACGACCTCGTGGCTTTGTGCCGCGAGATCGACGACGATGAGTTCGTGTCGCGGGTGCCGAGGTTCCGGAGCTAGTCGTTGCGGCGATTCGAGCGCTACGTCGCGATCGGCGACAGCACCGTCGAGGGACTCGACGATCCCGACGGCCGCGGTGGCTATCGCGGATGGGCCAATCGGCTCGCGGAACGAATCGCCCTGGATCAGGGCGGCCTCCTCTACGCGAACCTGGCGGTGCGCGGCCGAAGGTCCCGCGAGGTTCTGGAGGAGCAACTCGAACCGGCCCTCGCCATGAAGCCTGACCTCGCAATCGTGGTCTCGGGCACGAACGACATCCTCCGACCGCGTTTCGACGCGAAGGAGACCGCGCGCGACATCGAAAGAATGCAGCGCGCGCTGATCGAGACCGGCGCCACCGTCTTGAGCTTCACTCTCCCCGACCTGACCCCGGTGATGCCGCTCGCCCGGCCCCTGCGCGGACGGATCCGACACTTTGCCGCTGAACTGGTCGCCGCGGGCCGACGAACGGGCGCGCGGGTGATCGACTTCACGGCGCACCCCGTCGCCTCCGACCCGCGCTTGTGGAGCGAAGATCGGCTTCACGCGAATTCACTGGGACATGCGCGGATCGCGGAAGCACTGGCCGAGGCTCTCTCGCTGCACCAGGCGAGCCGCGATTGGGCAGACCCGCTGCCCGCTCCCCCGCCGCGTGGGGTTTCCGGCGCCCTCGCCGCCGAGCTTCGTTGGGGCCGACACTACTTGCTGCCCTGGCTATGGCGGCACGCCCGCGGCCGTTCCTCGGGCGATGGATGCCGCGCCAAACGCCCGCGCCTGGAGCATGTAGCCGCGGGTTAGACTCCGCGTCCATGGAACTTGAACGCGCGCGCCTCCCACGCTGACCGGCTGATTGGTGACTCACACCGGCGGCAGGCATCTGCGCGGTCTTCTGTTGGTCGCGGCCACGGCCATCGCGCTTGCGATCGTTTTGAGCGTATGGTCTCCGCCCCTCCGCGGCCGAGCCTCCTTCGGGCCCGCGCGGATCCTCGGTTCTCTCCTGTTCGTGCCTCGCGTGGTGGCCCGCCTCGGGCCCGAAGGTGACGGCTCGGATCGTGCGGTCCGCCGGATTCGCCTTCGGGAGGCGGAACGGTTTGCGGTCGCGGTAGCGGCGGATCTGAACGACGGCACGTTCGCCTACATCGATGGAGTGCAGGTCCCGTTCCAGGGGTACGAGCCCGAGGCCCCGAGCACAACGTCGGCAATGGTCTTTGCCCGCACTCCTGGCGGTGAATCGCTTTTTGTGTTCTGTGGAATCGCCTCCCCATGTCGCGAAGTCACTCTGATCGCACGAAGGGAACGCCTCGTGTGGGCGCTGCGAATATCCGGAATGCCCTGGCAAAACGGACTCGCGGCACTCATTTCCCTCGCCACCTTGATGGCGGTGGCCTGGCGGCTGCGGCGCATCGATCTCCCGACCCTCGGAACGATCGCCAGGAAGCTGTCCTTGATGAGGCCTGCCCCGACGACGGGAGAGGCCTCAGGGGCCGTTCCCCATGATCGAGAAGACCCGCCGCGAGGCGTGCGATCCAGCCTGGCCCTGGACATCATGGTGGGGTTGGGACTGGCCGTCCTTGGGTCGATGGCAGCCCGGGCCGAGTTCGCCAGAGACTTCAGCCTGGGGTATTACCAGCCCGAATTCGGACCCGCGCTCAACGTGGCTCTCGGTCGCGGCCTCGTGCCTTTCTCGGAGGCCGAGTTGACTCGAAATCCGGGCATCGAGGACTTCCTTCGCGGTCGCACGGATTCCATCGGACATCTCGACCTGGACGCCGAAGTCTCGCGCGCGGGGCTGAATCAGTTCCAGCGGCAGCAGCGTTACATGATGATCGCCCTCGGATGGACATGGCGGATTGTGGGCATATCCCACAACGCCCTGTTCATCCCCTGGTGCGTAACCGTAGGCCTCACGGTTATGGCCGCCTTCATGTTCGCGCGGACCCAACTGGGCCGAGCCGCGGCTTTGGCCACCACGTTCGTGTTCCTTTACGCACCCACCACCCTTCAACTGGCTCACAGCCCGCGCGACTTCCTGAAGGCGCCCTTTGTGTTCCTGTTTCTCGCGTTCGCGGCGCGCTGCGCGGCCCGATCCGAAGAGCGCGCGGGGTTGTGGGCAATGGGCGCCGGCCTGGCCCTCGGCCTGGGAAGCGGGTTCCGCATGGATGTCCTGGTCGTCGCCCCCCTCTTCCCCGTGGTCCTCTGGCTGCGACACCGTGCCCGCAAGGACTTCGCCGGCCCGGCGCTCATGTTTGCGGCCTCGCTCGTAGCGAGTGGATGGCCGATCGGATCGGCGCTGCTGGACGGGAGCAATGCGTCCCATGTCTCGATGCTCGGGCAGGTCCCGGATTTCTGGATTCAAAACGGCGGGTATCCCGGGGCCAATCAGTGGAATTCCCTCGAGGGCTACGAGGACTTGCACGTGGTGGGCCTCTCCCAGGTCGCCGCCGCGGCGCGGGGCCTCCCACCGCCCGGCTTCTCCACGGCTGCCTACGACCGGATCGTCGGGAGCGTTCTGCGAGAACAGGTCGCCTGGGCGCCGGCGGACCTGGTCTCCAAGGTCATCCAGACCCAGGCGGCGTTATGGGAATTGCCCACCGCGCTGAGCGACGCTCCCTGGGCTCGCCGCCTCCAAGGGTATTGGCGAGCCTGGGCAGGATGGATCTGGCTGCTCGCGATCGCGGCGGCGGTTCTCAATCGATCCGAGCGATACACCCTGGCCTTCCTGACATTTCTGATCGCCGTGGCGTGTTCCTGGCTGCAACTCTCGCCCCGCCATCTTTTCCACTGGCTCCCCGTGGCCCTGGTAGTTCAGCTCTCGGCGGTTCAGTGGGGCCTCACCGTGGCTTCGAGGCTCTGGAGGGGAGACCGGCGTGATTGGCCCTCGACGTGGGCAGCGTGCGCGGTCGTGATCGCTTTCATCGCCCCGGCCGTTGTGCTTGCTGTAACGCGGGATCACCAGTCCCGGATGCGCCAGATTCTGGCTCGCGATCTCCTGGAGGGCGCAGGCGCACCCGTCGCGGCCGTCCGAGCCGGCACAGTGCTGAAGTTCCCGACCGCCATCGGCCCTCCCTCTCCGGGATCGAGCGTGTACGCGGTCCTGGCCGTTGACTGGGCCCGATGCCCGGCGCGTTCGATCGAAGTCAAATGGGGCATAGACATAGAAACCGATCCCGCCCGCTATCGACTCGTCCCCGGCCTGCCCGGCCAGCCAGGCCCCTCGTACGTTATCCACCTGCGCGTCTTAATGCGGGAACACCCGAGCTTCTTCTACGTGCCTATGGATGCCGAGGCCTGCGTTACGGTCCGCGA
>CAZBTT010000181.1:0-8613 GCA_964494295.1 uncultured Acidobacteriota bacterium | reverse complement strand
GAGCTGAACATCATCGGCATCCACATCGGCTACCCCTGGACCGAGGAGATGATCTCAGTGGCGTGGAAACATAAGAATGTCTGGATCGGGTCAGACGCCCATTCCCCGAAGTATTGGGACCCCTCCTTCGTCCGGTTCATCAACTCGCGCGGGCAGGACAAGGTCCTCTTCGGAACGGACTGGCCGGTGATTGACTTCGAGCGCGCGGTCGCCGAGATCGACGCCCTCGAGCTCAAAGACGCAGCTCGGCGGAAGCTCCTCTGGGAGAACGCCATCCGGGTCTACAACCTGGAGTCGTGGGTCTAGTGGGAGACGGGGGACTGAGGCTGGCCATGAGGGAGACTCGCTGATGCCGCGTCCCAATGGATTCGCCGCCGCCGTCCCTCTCTACTATCAGCTCGCCGGTATCCTGCGCGAGCACATTGTTTCGGGCAAGTACCACGCGGGCGACCGCCTTCCCACCGAAGAGGCGCTCTCCAAAGACTACGATGTCAGCCGGATCACGATTCGCCAGGCCCTCGGAGATCTCGAGAAGGAGGGCTTCATCAAGAGGGAAGCCGGGCGCGGCACCTTCGTCGCCGACCGGCGCCGGTTCTCGAACACGTTCCGGATGGAAGGCTCGCTCGAGGATCTCATCTCGATGGGGCTTTCCACCACGGTCAAGGTGCTCACCCTGGTCACGATCAAGGCTTCGGCATCCGAGGCCGATTTCCTGAGGGTGAATCTGGGCGATCCGCTGGTGCGCTGCACCAGGCTGAGGCTGCACGGGGGTACGCCTTTCAGCTACATCGTGAACCACGTTCCAGGGGACATTGGGAAACACCTGAAGGCGGAGGCCTGGAAAAAGGGGTCGATCCTCCGTCAGATCGAGACTGAACTGGGCATCTTGATGGGGGACGCGGATCAGACGATCTCGGCATCGCTCGCGGACGCTCACCTGGCCCGCCTGCTCAAGACCAATATCGGCGCGCCCCTCCTGTCCGTCGATCGTGTGGTCCGGTCCGTCGAGGGACGGCCGGTCGAACACGTCCACAGCTACTACCGCAGCGATATCTACTCCTTCAAGGCGCACCTCGTTCACAACCCGGCGCCTGCCGAAACCGATGAGTCCTGGAGCGTGAGTTCGGCCAAGCGCCGAAGCCGCTCGGGAGCTCGAAAAGCCAAACGAAGCGGAGTCCCCAAGGCATGAAATTCGATAGTCTGGTCAAAGGTGGCGTGGTGGTTCTCCCCGGACACGGTGCGGTCCGGGCCGATCTGGGCTGCCGCGACGGGCGCGTCGCCGCGATCGCGGACGATCTTTCCACCGCGTCCGCCGGGGAGGTTGTCGACGCACGCGGCCTCCACGTTTTCCCGGGAGCGGTGGATTCTCACTTCCACGTCGGCATCTACCGTCCCCATGCCGAAGATGCCCGGAGTGAATCCCTCTCCGCGGTTTCGGGCGGCGTGACCACGCTCATCAGCTACTTCCGAACCGGGCAGCACTACCTCAACAAAACCGGTTCTTATCGGGACATCTTTCCGGAGGTCCTCGATCTGTCCAAGGGCAACTTCCACTCGGACTACAGCTACCACATCGCTCCCATGACCACGGCTCAGCTCGATGAGATCCCGTGGCTGGTCGAGCAGGGAGTGGCTTCCTTCAAGTACTACATGTTCTACAAGGCCCTGACCCTGTCGGCGGATTCGACGAAGGGCAAGGACTACACCATGGCAGACGAGTACGATCTCGGCCATCTCTACGAGATCATGGTGCGCGTCGCCGACGCGGCGAAGAAGACGGGACGACGGATTTCGCTCTCCCTGCATTGCGAGAACCCCGAGATCATCCGGGCTTTCATCCAGCGGGTGAAGAAAGCCGGCCTGACCGGTCTCGAGGCTTACAGCGAGGGGCGGCCGCCCCTGTCCGAACGACTTTCCATTCAGGAGGCGGGCGTGCTGGCGGACGAGACCGCCTGTGCGGTGAACCTCCTCCACCTCTCGTCGAGAAAGGCCATCGAAGCGGGGATCGACGTGCGCACGCGACATCCTGCGATGGACATCACTCTCGAGACGACGCTTCACCACCTCGCCCTCACGTGGGCCACCGCAGGCGATCTGCGCAGCAAGGTGAATCCTCCGATCCGGACCCAGGAAGATCAGGATGCACTTTGGCGTGCGCTGGTCAAAGGGGACATCGATACGGTGGTGTCCGACCACGCCTGCTGCATGGAGGAGAACAAGAAGGGCGACACCTGGAGCGCGCTTCCCGGCTTTGGCGGCACGTCGCTGCTGTATCCCGTGCTTCTGAGCGAGGGGGTGCACAAACGCGGGCTGCCCCTCGAGCGCGTGGTCGATCTCATCTCGACGACGCCGGCGCGACGCTTCGGTCTCTATCCGAAGAAGGGCGCCATTGCGGTGGGAAGCGATGCCGACTTCGCGCTCATCGATCTCAACAAGGAGCAGGTGGTGACGGTGGAGAACGCGCATTCGGCCCAGGATCACAGCCCGTTTGCGGGAAGGCGGCTCCGAGGCTGGCCGGTGGCGACGATGCTCCGCGGTCAGCTCGCTTTCAAAGATGGTGCGTCGGTGGGAGAGCGGCGCGGCTCCTTTGTGGCCCGACCGGTCTAGCAAAGCATCGAGACATTCCCCTTGAACCCTTCAGGAAGACCACAGCGTGACTGAGCAAAAGAGCGGCGCCGGGTCGGGCGTTTTCTACGGCTGGTACATAGCCCTCGTGGCGATGTTGACCCTGATGGTGTCAAACGGCATGACCATCACCGGGATGACGATCTTCGATCCCGCGATCCTTCAGGAGTTCGGATGGAGCCGCGGGGATCTCAAGCTTCGGGACCTGCTCCAGCTCGGTCTGTCCGGCCTCATGGCCCCCTTCATTGGCACCCTGGCCGATCGGATGAGCGTCAAGAAGCTCATGATGTCGGGGCTCGCGTTGCTCTCGGCCTGCATTGCCGCCTACTCGCAGATGACGTCGCTGACCCACCTGTATCTCGTCAACGTGGGCATCGCTCTGGTCCTGGCACTTGCCGGTCTCGTTCTGAACGTCCTGATCGTGTCCCGCTGGTTCGTCCAGAAGCGGGGCACGGCACTGGGCCTCACTCTGGTGGGCACGAGCCTCGGCGGAATCATCTTTCCAAGGCTCGGAGCCATGCTCCTCAAGACCTACACCTGGCGCGAG
The DNA here is from genome assembly GCA_964494295.1 of uncultured Acidobacteriota bacterium. GTDB lineage: Bacteria > Acidobacteriota > Vicinamibacteria > Fen-336 > JAGNNV01 > JAGNNV01. Next base: position 5,441 of record CAZBTT010000181.1, on the reverse strand, counting down.
GCGATGCTCATGGAGGCGGTGATCCCGCTCATCGCGTTGATCATCATGGCCTTCGTCACACGCGACTCGCCAGCGGACCTCGGTTTACGCGCACTGGGAGCGCCGTCGGGAGGGGGCGCCTCGCCCTCCCTCACCGGGATGGAGTACAAGGATGCGATCCGGACTCGAACCTTCTGGATTCTCACGTTCTGCGCGATGACAACCTTCTACTGCATCCTCGCCGCCCAGGCCCACATGGTGCTCCACCTCAAGGGGATGGGCTGGCCGCTCGAGAAGGCGGCCTCGGGCGTCGGCATCCTGTTCACGATGGGGCTTGTGGGCAAGTTCGTGATCGGCTACCTGGCGGACAAGATCGAACGCCGCGTCGTTTTCCTCACCAATATCGCGATCATGCTGGTGGGCGCCTTGTTCCTCGCCTCGATGAAGGAGGCCCTGCTCTGGCCGTTCATCCTGATCTTCGGTCTGGGCTGGGGTGGCCTCTACACCATGCTTCAGCTCACCTGCATGGACAGCTTCGGAACGCGCGCCGGAGGCAAGATCCTCGGAACGATCACCGTGCTCGACGCCATCGGCGGCGGGCTCGGGATCTGGATCACGGGCGTGCTCTTCGATCGTTCGAAGAGTTACGAGAGCGCGTTCATCCTGATCGCCACCCTTGTCTTCCTCGCTTTCCTCGCCGCGCTGGCTCTGCAGAATCCGCAGACCGCTTCGAAGGAAGTCGCCGCAACAACCGCATAGCTCACTAACGAGAGTTTCAAGAACATGGCCACAAGAAAGAAGCGTGTTTCGAACGCGGCCTCAACAGCCCGCGCGAAGGGTCGGAAGGCTCCCGCGCATCCCGAGGAGCCCCGGCGCCCCGAAGAGGTGGAGCGCTGGATCCAGGCGGAGGTCCGGGCGCAGGAGAGGATCTATCGCCGCATCGTGCGCGACATGAACGCGCTCAACGACCGGCGGATGAAGTGGGTGAAAGAGTTCTACCAGCGCCTTCAGACCCGCGGCTTTTCCGTGCACGCGGGGATAAGGCGCAAGGTGAAGCCGGAGGAGATTCCACCGATTCCCAAGCGCATTCGCGTGGTCTTCTGACCGGAGGCCCGAGGCCCCCCTTCCTTCGTTTACCTTCGCCGGAGAGAACAAACCACCATGGCCCGCCGACTTATCGAACCCTTCGTCGACCGCGACGTCTCCTTCAAGAAGATGACCCTCCCGGGCTTCAAACGGGGAATGAACTACAAGATGTTGTCGATCGACAAGGACACCGGGGCCTGCACCATGACCGTGCAGCTCGAAGGCGGTTATCGGCAGCCTCCTTCGATCTCCCTGTCCGACGTCGAGATCCTCAGCATGAAAGGGACGTTCATGCTTGGCGATCAGGCCTGCACGCCGGGGTACTACAGCTTCATTCCGAGAGGCGTGTCCATCCCGGCGATCTCCACCTCCAGAGGATGCGAGTTGCTCCTGATGTACAACGATCGGGAGCCGAACATCATCGAATCCGACCAGGACGCTTCGGGGGCGAAGCGTTCCGGCCTGATCGCGACGAACTCGTACGATGACATGCCCTGGCAGGTCCCAAACCTCTTCCCGGCGACCGAGCCCGGGTGCATGATCAAGGTTCTCCGGATCGATGAAGAGACCGAGGCCCTTTCATTCCTCTACTGCATGGTCCCCGGCTTCTGGCAGGACAACATCTCGTTCCACGATTGCGCCGAGGAGGCGTACCACATCTGGGGAACGTCCTGGATGATGCAGTTCGGGAACCTGCCCACCGGCGGATACTTCTGGCGCCCGCCCTATATCAACCACGGCGCGTTCGCGAGCGAGCACGGCGTCCTGGCCTTTGGCCGCACCGATGGAACGCTGCACAACCACTTCCACTTCCACGCGCACACCGAACCCGAGGCAAACCAGAAGAAGGTGGCGAAGAAGCTGGCGAAACATTCGCCCGACCTCTTCAAGTGGGTGATGACCCAGGGACACAATCACCCGGACTTCCTGCACGGCCATGGACCGGACTGGGTTCACTCCCACGATCACAGCGGCCCCCACTCGCACGAGCACGAGCCCAGCCACGAACATGGGCACGACCACTCCCACGCTGGCGATCAGAGCAAGCGCGGGAAGAAGTAGGCGGTTTCGCGGTTGGAAGGCCTCGCGGGGGCTCGGATAAGCTAGTCGCGTGCAGAAGATCCCTCGTTCGCTCGACGCCGGGGAGGCCCGCGTTCTCGGCGCGCTGCTCGAGAAGGAGCAGACGACACCTGAGCTCTATCCGCTCACCGTCAACGCCCTGATTCAGGCCTGCAATCAGAAGACCGCGCGCGAGCCGGTAATGGAGATGTCCGAAGGTGCTGTTCACGGGGCGCTTCGTCAGTTGTATCAGGACGGCTTCGTGACCCGGACGGAGGGCGTCCGCGTGACGCGGTGGCGGCACGGCCTCGATCTCCGCTGGGAGCTCACCCCGGCCCGCAAAGCGGTCATGACCCTGCTCCTCCTGCGCGGGCCGCAGACGCCCGGTGAACTGCGCAATCGGAGCGAGAGGATGCACGCCTTCGCCACCGTGGGAGAACTCGAGGACGCGCTGCTCTCTCTCGCCGCGGCCGACGAGCCGCTGGTTCGGGAACTTCCAAGAGCGCCCGGCCAGAAGGAGTCGCGCTGGACCCATTTGACGGGGGGCGAGCCAGTCGAAGAGGTCCTCACTCCAGCTGTCCGACGTTATGCCGCGGACGAGGGCGAGGATCTCGTAACCAAGGTGGCCGATCTCAACCGTCGGGTCCGCGAACTCGAGCGAGTCGTCTCGCTCCTCACCGGCAATCCCCCCGTGGAAACCAGGAGCTCATGACCAGCGAATACACCGTCCATTGCGTCAAACTCGACGCCGACTTGCCGGGACTCGACAAGCCGCCCTTCTCAAACCCGCTTGGACAGAAGATCCACGCCTCGATCTCGAAGCGGGCCTGGGAGATGTGGCAGGAGGAGTCGCGCACGATCATGAATCACTACGGGCTGTCGATGGCCGATCCGGAATCGCGCAAGAAGCTCCGCGAGGAGATGGAGCGTTTTCTCTTCGGACCGCCGACCGCGGAAAAATAGGGCCCGGCGCGCCGCATGAAGAATCGCCTCAGGGAGGTGGTGACCCGCGGAGGACTCGAACCTCCAACCAAAAGATTAAGAGTCTTCTGCTCTACCATTGAGCTAGCGGGCCCCTGATCGTCAGGCGGATGGTTGCCTGCCGACGCGAACGCGGATTATCTCCGATCTGCCTGCTTCAATCAAGAAAAACGCGGTCAGACCTGGTCTCCAAACAGTCGGACCACCGCGTCGCCCATCCGGGGGACACGCGCGAAGACCACCGCCGCAGCGTCGGCGAGCGCGTGTCGGGATACGAGGCCGTAGAGAAAGAGAGCCGAGGCGCCCTTGATTCTTCGAAGGGATCGAACGTCCTGCTCGTACTCGCGCAGGGCTCCTTCAAGGCCTTGCAGGGACTTGCCGACTGCGGCAGCCGCCCGGATGCCGGTCGCGATTGCGTGAGCAATGCCCTCTCCCGTGAACGGATCGAGGAAGCCCGTGGTGTCGCCGCAGGCGAGGAACGGACCGTTCGTTTGTCGCCTTGAGCGCAGGCGAAGAGGGCCCGCGACACTGATGGCTCCTTCTATGCGCGCGCGGCCGAGCCGGTGCGCGACGCCGGGAAAGGCCTCGAGGTGCCGACGAAAGTCCCGCTCGATGGTGGCGGGTGCTATGTCGAGCCGGTTTGTGAAAAGTACGTAGCAGACGTTGGCCCGGGTTGCGGAGAGCGGAGCGATCCCGCAATAGCCGCCCCGGCCGACCTGCATCTCGGCGAAATCGGAAAGACCGGTGACGCCCTCGCAGTGGGCGCGAACCGCGAACCGGCGGGGTTCATGATTCAGATTTTCCGGTTCGATAAAACCGAGCTGCCGGGCCAGAAAACTCCGGCGCCCGTCCGCTACGATGACCCGCTTCGCCTCATAGCGAAGCGTTGCGCCCCCTTCGCTGTCGCGGGCGAAGATCGCGGCTTCGCCGTCGGGCGTGACCTCGCCCCTCATCGCTTCGACCGCCTCCACGATCCGTACGCCGCGCGACCGCGCCCGCTCGAGCAAGGAATGGTCAAGGACGGTGCGGCGAATTGCCATTCCGGTTCCGTCGGCTCCGCCCCGGTAGGCGCCGGAGAAAGTAGTTCCACGCGGGGAGCGGACTCTCATGCCGCGCACCGGCATCGATTCGGGTGGGCCCCCTGAGCCGGCCCCGACCGCGGGCCACATCCCGATCGCGCGCAGCCGGGCGATGGCCCCGGGGGAAAGACTCTCCCCGCAGACTTTCTCGCGGGGAAAACGGGCGCGGTCGACAAGGGTGACGCCGATGCCTGCCGAGGCCAGTTGGAACGCCGCGGTGGCTCCCGCGGGTCCGCCGCCGATCACGAGCACATCGGCGCGGTGGACCTTCATCTCGTCAGAACCGGGGGTGCGCTGCGTCTCACCGGCCGGCGGCGCTCACGCCGCGCCAGAGGCTCAGCTCGATCGCGAACCCGGGACCAAAGCCGATGCCAAGGGCGAAGGCGTTTTGGGGGAGAGCGCGCAGCACCCGTTCCAGTACAAAAACAATGGTCGCGGAACTCATGTTCCCATGATCGCGGAGCACGGATCTCGAGGGCTCGAGTTGGGCGGGGGAGAGGCCGAGTTCCTCCTCGGCGACGTCCATGACCTTACGTCCACCGGGGTGAACTGCAAACGCGGCGAGGTCCACAAAGCGCACTTCGTTCTCACGAAGGAACTCGAGCACCATAGGACGAAGGCGGCCCCGAAGAAAATCCGGGAGGCGCTTGTCCAGGACCAGCTTGTACCCGGTCTCGACAACATCGTAGCCCATGGCCCCGAGGCTGTCGGACATGAAGAAACTGGCTGAGCCGATCAAGCGGGCCTGGGCCCGTGCGGAATCTGGATGCTCGGCGCCGAGAAGAACGACGGCGCCCGCGCCATCTGCGAAAAGGGCCGCCGCCACCATGTTCGTTGCGGAGGGATCGCGCGCCTGGAAGGTGAGCGAGGAGAATTCGATCGCGAGGACCAGGGCCGAGCTCCGCGGATGAGCCATCAGGTAGTCGCCGGCTCGCGCGAGCGCGACCGCGCCGCCCGCGCAACCGGCCTCGGTGACCGGGAGACGGACGAGCCGGGGACCGAGGTGAAGCGCATTCGCGACGTAGGCGTCGACCGCTGGAATCATGAAACCGGTGCACGAACTCGAAACGAGGAGGTCCACGTTCGCCAGCCCGGCCTGGGTGAGAGCCTTCCGGGACAATACGATCCCGGTCTGGATCATGGCTTCCTGATAGATCGCGTTCCGCTCGGCGAAGCTGGCGTCAACGAAGACCTCGTCGAGAGGCTTCAGGGACGAACGAGCGCCGACGCCGGATCGGGCGAAGAGCCGTTCAACCG
>CAZBTT010000180.1:0-8646 GCA_964494295.1 uncultured Acidobacteriota bacterium | reverse complement strand
CTGCCCTGCGGGCAGCGCTCGCGCTCGCCCTCGTTCAACGAGCTTCCTCGCGATGGCGAGCCCTTCGTTACGATTTGCTCGCCAGATGCTCCATGACGGAGACCGCGCAGATGTCGCTCAGTTGTTCGAGGATCCCTTCGCCGTCTTCGATGCTGGCGGCGCCGGGGTCGCCGAAGTAGGCGTCTTCGCCGCCGGCTTCCTTGAAGGTCTTGGCTCCACCCTTCATCGCCGCCACCAGGCCCTCCATCGGGGGGATGCTGATCCGCTCGTGTTCGCGCACCAGGGGGAGATTGAGGGCCATCATCGCCGAGGTGTCGAAAGCACCCGCGTGGTCGCCCTGCGCGAAGGTGGCCCCGAGCTGCTGGGACCAGCGCTTCCGGGTGAGATCGACGAAGCAGGCCGAGACGCCCGCCTTCTTCGATTCGTCCACCACCTGCTTCAGGACTTCGAGGTGCGCGGGATCGAGATGTGTGTTCACGAACGCGACCGCCCGGAAGTTGCGAGTAGCGTTTTGGGCCACTTCCTTGAGGAAGGCGACCGCGGTGGCGCGGGAGAGGGAAAGTGTTCCCGGGAAATCGGCGGAGCGCTCGCAGACGCTGTAGGAGATGTTCGGAAAGACGACCGCGCGCACGCCGTGACCCTTGAGCCTGCGCGCTGCCCGTTTCGCCGCGTCGATCGCGAGGTAGGTGGCGGTGGCCAGGGGCAGGTGAGGGCCGTGGGCCTCCGTGGCGCCGAGGGGGACAAGAGCTACGGATTTCTTGTCTTCCGTGGCCTCCTGGACTTCAGGCCAGGTCATCTCGGCCAGTACGATGTTTTCCGCCATAACACTTGTACGCGCGCTCAGAACGTCGCCCAAAGATGGCGGCAACGCTTCGCGCGGTTCGTTCTCCTTCTAAAGGACTCTTTGGTTTCTTGAGGACTCTTCTTCTGAAGCGACCTGCTTGCTGTCTTTATACCCGACTCTTTGGACGCGCCACAAACCGGAAGGCCAGGCTCCTAATGCTCGGTTTCGTCGCCGCTGATGGGCGGGACGGGCAGGGGTGTCATTTCCGTCTCGATGCCCCGGTTCGCGAGGCGCTCCTGCAGTTTGTTGAAGAGGGTGTGATCGGGGGGAGGAGCGTCGCGCACGAGCGAAAGGGCCTCCTCGAGGTAGGCGACGCTTCTCGCGAGATGAGCGAGGGTCTCGAGGGGTAGCGGGGCGTCCGGATCCGCCGCGCTCGCGAACTTCTTCTCGTCCGCGAACGTCCCCAGAACTTCGATCACGCGCGCGGACAGCGAGTCGGCGGCCTCGTTGACCGCTTCATGATGGAACGCGGTCTGTGCGAGGGCAAGGGCGTCTTCGATCTCGTCATCGCCCCAGTCGTCGCGAAGACGGTCGAAGTCGGCGGGCGGGAGGGTGAGGTTCGCCCCCGCTTCGTCGGCCGAGGCGGCGACGTCGGTAATGAGTTCGATGAGTCGTCCCATGCCTTGATCCTACTTCCCGCCCGCGCCCTTCAGGTACTTGAGCAGTTCCGACTCGGTCGACAGCACGAGAACGGACTTGTCGTCGATCGTCTTCTCGAGGGTTTCGAGGGATTTCAGGAAGGCATAGAAGTCCGCGTCGCGCTCGTAGGCGCGGGCGAAGATGGAGGTGGCGCGGGCATCGGCCGCGCCCTTCAGCAACTGGGCCTTCTTGTACCCTTCGGAAGACGCGGCGAGCAGATCGCGCTCTTTCTGACCGCGAATCTCGGCCGCCCGCCCCGCACCCTCGGAACGGCTCTTCTCGGCGATCCGCTTCCGTTCCGAGATCATCCGCTCGAAGACCTTGGCCTGGACGGTCTCGACATAGTTGATCCGTTTGAAGCGGACATCCACCAGCTCGACCCCGAACTGCGGGGTGATGGCCGCGGCCTTGGCGAGGATGACCTCGGCGATCTTGGCCCGGCCGGTGACCACCTTGACGTCAACCTCCGAACCCTCCTCCACGCCGCTCAGTTCCTCGGTGGCCTCGAACTCCCGGTTCGACGAGCGCACCAGTTCGATCACGTCGAAGGAGGCCACGGCATTGCGCGTCTCGCCGTCGACGATGTCGTCGAGCCGGCTCTGAGCGCCCCTCTCGTCCTGGACGGCCTGGTAGAAGCGGAGCGGATCGGAGATCCGCCAGCGGGCATAGGTCTCGATCCACAGGTACTTCTTGTCGCGCGTGGGGATCTGGTTGGGATCGCCGTCGAATTCGAGCCAGCGTTTGTCGAACCGGTTCACCACCTGGATGAACGGGAGCTTGAAATGCAGCCCTGGGGTGTTGACCGCGTCACCCGCGGGCTTGCCGAAGACGGTCAGAACCGCCTGTTCGGTTTCCGAAAGCGTGTAGACGCTCGAGGAGGCAAGGACGATGAGGATCGCGGCCCGGACGAGGTTGTTGATCGTGCGCTGGTTCATTTCTTCTCCTTCGCCAGCGAGTCGAGCTGGAGCAGGGGAAGGATGCCCTTCGCCTGCTGGTCGACGATGATCTTGCTGCCCGACTTCTCGAGCACCCGGGCCAGGGTCTCGAGATAAAGCCTGCGTCGGGTGACCTGAGGGGCCTTGCGGTACTCCTCGTAGACCGCCTCGAACCTCTTGCCATCGCCTTCGGCCACGTTGACTCTTTCAAGCGCGTAGCCCTCGGCGGCCCGCACCTGCTGCTCAGCCTGGCCCTTCGCCTGAGGCACCGCGGAGTTGTAGTCGGCGAGCGCCTCGTTGATGGCGCGCTCCTTCTCCTGGATTGCCTGGTTCACTTCGTTGAAGGCGGGCTTCACCTCGTCGGGCGGGTTCACGTCCTGAAGCACCAGCTGCTGGATTTCGATGCCGTTCTCGTAGAGGTCGCAGAGCTTCTGCAGTTCTTCGCGGGCTTGCAGGGCGATCGCTTCGCGCCCGATGGTGAGGACCTCGTCGACGCTGTGGTCGCCCACCACTTCGCGCATGGTGGACTCGGTCATGTCGCGAAAGGTTTCGGACACGCTGCGCAGGTGGAAGAGGTACTTGTAGGGATCCTTGATCCGGTACTGGACGATCCACTCCACGACTGCAACGTTGAGGTCCCCGGTCAACATCAGAGCTTCCTTCTTCGACTCATCGGTGGTCCGGAACTCCGACTGGGCCCCGGCGCTCACGGTCTCGAAGCCGAACTCCATCTTGAGCTGGCGTTTGTCGGGAACGCGCGTGATGCGCTCGATGCCGAAGGGCACGCGGAAGTGAGGTCCGGGGCTCGCGGTGCGCACGTACCTGCCGAAGCGCTGCACCACGGCCACCTCGTCCGCCGCCACCTGGTAGAAGCCGGTGAAGAGGAAGAGAAGCACCAACGCCCCGATAACGTAGTTTCTGATTCGGGAGGTGTTGAAGCTCAGTCCGGAACCACCGCCCGAACCCGCGCCCCGCACACGCTTCCCAAGGTCCGCCACCGCGTCCCAAAGGGGGTCGAGCGGATCCTGTCGTCCATATTCAGCCATGCGCGCAGTATAGGGACCGGCACGTGTTCGGGTGGCCGCGCGCAGGCCGGCAGTACGTCAGCGCGCTTCCGCGGTTTCCTTCGCCAGCACCTTGAGCCGCGTGTACGACTGGAGGACCGCGTTCGCCTCGCCGAGGTGAACGCGAAGTGTGTAGTCGCCCGGCGGAACTTCACCCGGTGTGAAACCGAGGACGTAGGAGCGCCGGCCCGCATCGCCATTCACCACCTTCTCCACCGTGATGGTCCCCGGGGGGTAGAGATTCCCCGCGTCGTCCGTGAGGACCGAGCGGATGTCGATGTCGATGGCAGGGTCTCTCGCAGTCGCCGGATCGTAGGCGATGAGCACGATTCTCTCGGGCCGGCCGGGCCGGACCGTCATGTCGGTGCGCGGGAGAATGGGCGCGCCGGCGAGCTGGATGTCTCCGGGCAGGCCGCTCAGGTCGCCGCTGCGCAGCGCCACCTCCAGCCAGCCCTGGCCGCTCTCCATGAACAACGGGGGCAGAAGGAAGCCGCGCGCGGCCTGTCGTTCCGGAACCGTGACCTCGAAGAAGCGTGTGGTCGATTCGCCGCTTTGCGGCCTCTGCACCAGGAACTTCAGCCGGTAGTCGCCGGGGGGCACATCGAAGCGGCCCGCGAAGGAGAGACCCTGGAAATCGTTATCCGCGCTCGACGTCTGGTTTTCGCTCCCGAGCCTCAGGAAATGAGCGAAGTGTCCGGCCACTTCGCCCGCTGCGGAGGTCGCGTAGCCGTACATTTCAAGAGGCCCAGGGGTTGAGCTGATGGAACTCCGCGGAATCTGAACGACGATGCCGAGACTCTGACGCGCTTCATCCGTGGGGACCGGGAGGATGAGGACTCGAAAGGGAACCTGTCGATCGAGGCTTGATCCGCCATCTTCACCCCCGACCAGCAGCTCCGCAGCTTCGAACTGCCGCTGCAGCGTCGGGGGCGGCGTGGCCTCGGCCGCGGCCGACCTCTCGAAGAAACCCGGGCGATGCGAGATTCGAATTCCCCTCGGCTTCACGCGGACCTTCAGTTTCCTGAAGCCTCCATCCGGCTTCACGTCGCGGGGCTGGACGCCGAGCACGTAGTACCGGCTCGTCATATCCGCCATCTCTCGCAGGACCGGTAGCAGGTTGTTTGCGTCCTTGAAGAACCGCCCGCCGGTCGCCGCCGCGATGACCCCCAGAGATTCGCGGCCCGAAAAATCCCGCGTGGCCATCCCGGCGGCCGCGGTTTGCTGGTATTCCTCCTTCTTGCCGAGTCCGGACAGATCCACAGAATGGACCACGGCATCGGCCCGGGAAAGGCTTTCCATGGAATCCTGGACCATGCCACGCATCCGTGAGTCGCCGTACCGCGCATCCGAATCGACCTCCCAGAGCCGCCCGGCCGCGATCGCTTCGCTCGTTCGGGTCTGTTCGGTCTTGTCCTGGCCGCCGAGGAGGGAACTGCTGAAACCGGTTGAGAAGTACACCACCTGCTTCCGTCCGCTGATCCGACGGAGGGCGCCACCGAGCTGTTCGAAGCTTTCGAGCAGGGTCTGCACGCGCGCCTGATAGGACTGCTCCTCGGCGCTGCGCGCGCGGTTGGCGAGGGCGGCGATCACATCATTCAAAAGGGCGGTGGGAGTCTCGTTGTCATTCGACGCGCCTCGTTCGGTGGCGAGGTCGGTCGCGGAGAAGTCGGCGGCGATGGCCAGGGGATCGGAGATGCGGGTGAGGCTGGCCAGGCCCAGGGTGTGGATCGCGTGTTCGACCACCCGGCGGTCCTCGGTGAAGTTCGCGACGAGTTTGATGCCGCGGAGAAAGTCGAAGGTGGCTACGCCAACGAGATCGGATTCCGCGAGGCCGGTGCGGACGAACTCCTTTGCGGCTCCCCGCGCGCGGGCGAGGCCGGCGGGATCGGTGAAGGATTTATCGAACAGGAGCAGAAATCGCCTCCGCGCCGCGGACGTCTGCCGGATCTCATCCTGCAGTTCCGGAGCACTCGTGTCCACGTATCGGAACGAAACCACGTCGACATCCTTTCCGTCCTGCTGCACCGAGAAGTCGGCTGCGGTCAGTCCCTGGACGGCGCCGCCTCCGCGCCCGGAGACGAAGACCGGAACCTGCACGACGGCCACATCGGTCCCGAAGACGAGAGGCTTCTTCTTTTCATCCGCGGCGGGCGAAGCGACGCCGCTCACCACGGCTAACGCGGCACTCAACATCAGGGAACGTGAACGTCTTGGGGAAAAGGGCATTCCGAACGCCTCCGATCAATGGAGTCAATGGGACCACACTCGACCCTTCGCAGGCAACCCCGGCAGGGGCGAAGCCTTGCGCGAAACATAGAATCACAAACCTGTGGCCAGAAGACGCGAAAAGCCGGTTGAATCCTTGAAGCCTCCCGAGCCACCGAGCGCGCCGGCACCGGGCGGCCGCCGGTACGCGCTGATCGCGGTCTCGCTCGCGCTGGTCGCCGCCGTCGCGTTCTTTCTCCTGCGGCCCCGGACCCTGCCGCGTGATCCCGGCCTCTCGGTCATCCTCATCTCCATTGACACGCTGCGCGCCGATGCGGTGGGCGTCTACGGAAATCGGAAGGTCCAGACCCCGTGGATCGACCGGCTCGCGAAGGAAGGCGTGCGATTCGCGAAGGCTCATGCCCACAACGTCGTGACCCTTCCCTCGCACTCGAACATCCTCTCCGGTCAATACCCGCTCACCCATACCGTCCGCGACAACACCGGCTTCCGCTTTCCTGCGGACCAGGAAACCCTGGCGACTCTTCTCAAGGCGCGCGGCTTCTCGACCGGGGCCTTCGTGAGCGCCTTCGTCCTCGACTCGAAATTCGGCCTCGATCGCGGTTTCGACGTCTACGACGACCAGACCGCCGCGATCGAACGCCAGGGGCCGTTCATGGTGCCCGATCGCAAAGGTAAGGAGACGGTGGCCCGCGCGGTCCAGTGGATCGAGGCGCAGGGAGACCGGCAATACTTCGCCTTCGTTCATCTCTACGACCCGCACTTTCCCTATCGGGCCGACGAGCCGTTCGGATCGCGTCATAAGGACGATCCTTACTACGGCGAGGTCGAGGCCGTGGATGCGGCCCTCGAGCCCCTTCTGAAACCGATCCTCGACGGGTCGCGCGGTCGTCGCACTCTGGTGATCCTGACCTCGGACCACGGTGAGGGTCTCGGCGAGCATGGGGAGTCCACCCACGGGACCTTCGCCTACGAGTCCACGCTCCATGTGCCGCTGATCTTCCGGCTCCCCGGCCTCGAAGGTCGCGAGGTGGACGAAAGGGTCCGACATATCGATATCGTCCCGAGCGTCCTCGATGCTCTCGGCATGGATCCGCTCAAAGACGCCCCAGGGATGAGCCTCTGGCCGCTCGCCCTCGGCGGACGTGGAGGCGAGGATCCCTCCTCCTACTTCGAGTCTTTGTCGGCGTCCCTGAACCAGGGCTGGGCCCCTCTTCGCGGGATCTTCGACGGCCGCCACAAGTACATTGATCTTCCGCTTCCCGAGCTGTACGACCTTTCCGCCGACCCGGGTGAGACAAAGAACCTCGTGGCGCGCGAGCCGGAGATTCTGCAGCGTCTGAGGAGTGCGCTCGGCCGGGAGCGGCTCCGGGACCGGGGCGTGAAGCGCGGGGCCGAGGATGCGGCGACCCTCGAACGGCTGCGCGCGCTGGGTTACCTTGCCGCTTCGGCTCCCGCGGAACAGAAGGATGTCTATACCGAGGCCGACGATCCCAAGAACCTCATCGACATCGATACCCGAACTCGCGCGGTGGTTACCGCCTTCATGAACGGCAACGTCGAGGAGGCCATCGGGCTTGCGAAGGAAAACCTCCGGCAGCGTCCGAACATGGCGGGTGCGAACCTCCAGCTGGCCTACCTCGAGCGCGCCCGCGGCGATCTCAACGCGGCGATCGTCGCCGCTCAGCGCGCGGTCTTCCTGAAGCCGCTCGATGCCGAGGCTCTCGCCCTGCTCGGCGCCTACCTGACCGAAGCCGGACGGCCGAAGGAGGCCGTCGCCCTCCTCGACCCCTATGTCAAGGCCGCGGCCCTCGAGTACGACGTGGTAACCGCGCTCGGCCTGGCTCGCGCCGCCCTGGGCCAGACGGCTGAAGCGAGGAAGACGTTTGAAATGGCTCGCCGACTCGACCCCAGCAACGCCATGGGGTTCGTGAACCTCGGTACCCTGGCACTCATGACCGGCGATCGGGGCTCTGCCCGGGCCGCGCTCCAGGACGCGCTGGCTCTCGATCCAAACAACGCAAAGGCGCACAACACTCTCGGCGTGATGGCGGCCCAGGAGGGGAGGCTCGAGGAGGCGATCGGGTACTGGCGGACCGCGTCCAACCTGAATCCCCGCGATTACCAGACCCTCTTCAATCTGGGATCCACACTCGACCGCCTGGGCCGATCCGGCGAGGCCGAAGCCTACTTCCGCCAGTACCTGAACGTCGCCCCCGCGGCCCTCGAAGCACGGGATATTGAACGCGTCCGTCGGCGACTCGGGAGTATCCGTATCCAATAATCGGAATCTGGTGGACCCGGTATTGGATATCGGGCGTCCGATCCGCTGTACGCCGTGGGGCAGGGCCGCTTGTCATAACTCCATGACTCGCATATAGTTTCAGCACCTATTGCCCTCAAACGAGCCGATGGTATCCGGCTTGCTTTGAATCACGCCAACGCTGGGCACACCGTCCGGCAGTCCAACAAAAACAACATACTGAGGAGTATCGAATGAAGAAAATCTTCACTCTCGGCCTCGCCATTCTTTTGATGGCAAGTGTCGGGGCCTTCGCCCAGACCGCTACGGGCAACGTCTTCGGCGTCGTAACGGATGCTTCAGGAGCCGTCCTCCCCGGGGCTTCGGTGGCGATCGCAGGCGAGGCCGGAACCCGCACGACTGTGTCGGGCGCGGACGGCTCATTCCGTTTCCTGAACATGGACTACGGCGACTACACCGTCACGATTTCCATGCAGGGCTTTGGCTCGGTGAGCCGCAAGATCGCGATTGTGACCGGCGCCAGCTCTCAACTCAACGTCAGCCTCAAGATCGGCGGGCAGGCCGAAACCGTCGAAGTGACGGCCGAGGCTCCCCTCGTCGACATCAAGAAGCGTGGAACTACCACCACGCTCAGCACGAGCGACCTGCGTGATACGCCGAACTCCCGCGATCCCT
>CAZBTT010000179.1:3530-8673 GCA_964494295.1 uncultured Acidobacteriota bacterium | reverse complement strand
GGAGACGAGCGCCGGCCCCCCCTGGAGTACCAGCAGGGTCACGCCCCGGCGATCCGCCCCCAGCGCCATGCGAATGCCGATCCCGCGTCGGCGCATGCCGATGGAGAAGGCGAGCACGGCGTAGACCCCGAGGGTCGCGAGCAGAAGGGCCAGACCTCCGAAGACAGACAGCAGCATGGCCCCCATCCTCGGCGCATACAGTGAAGTAGCAACGGTGTCCCCCATCGTCCGCGGATTCGGCACGGGAAGGCCCGGCTCGATCGCCTGGATCTCGCGGCGGATCTGGGGCGCGATGGCGAGCGGAGGACCGACGGCGCGGACGTAGAGGGTCACGCCGGTCTCATGTTGTTGAGAAAGGGGCAGGTAGATCACCGGAGAATCGGCCTCGCTGAGCGACGTGTATTTGCTGTCACGCGCCACGCCGATCACCTCGACCCAGTGCGGCTCGCCGGTCGCGCGGTTGACGCCGGTGGAGAAGCGGCGGCCCACCGGATCCGTGTTCGGAAAGAACTGCTTGACCATTGATTGGCTCACCACCGCGACCGCGGGCGAGTCCGCTGAATCCGTTTCCTCGAACGAGCGTCCCCGCAGGAGTGAAACGCCGAGCGTGCCCAGGAAGCCGGGACTTATCACATTCACCATCGCGGTCCGACCGGGCGTGGTTGGAGCATCCGCTCGCTCACTCTGGCCGGACGCGCCCGGGTCGGTCTGGCCTTCTACCGTGACCGTGGTGACCCTCGATCCGCCGCTCAGCAAGGCGACCCGCGCGACACTCGCCGACTCGACGCCTGGAATCCGCTCCACACGTTCGATCACGCGTCGATAGAACTCTCGCCCTTGCGCCCGCGTGTAGCGCAGCAGTTCAACATTGAGCGGTGTCGATACGAGCTGCTCCACTGCATAGCCCGGGTCGACGGCCTGAACGGCCCGGAGGCTGCGGATCAACAGGCCCGACGCGAGCAACAGGATCAGCGAGATCGCCACCTCTCCCACCACCAGCGCGCTCCTCAGACTGAGGCGACGGGAACCACGGCCTCCCGCCGCCACGTCTTCCTTAAGGGCCGGCACCACATCCGGCCGGGACGTTTGAAGGGCCGGCGCAAGGCCGAAGAGGAGTCCGGTAAGGATGGATAGCGCAAGCGAGAAGGCGAAGACACGACCATCCAGGGTGAAATCGAGGGAGATCGGCAGAGCGCCGACCGGCGGCGGCGATGCCTTGAAGGCCTCGACACAAAGCCAGGCGAGCCCTAGTCCCGCGACGCCCGCGAACAGGGCGAGCAGGACGCTCTCGGTGAGGAGCTGTCGGACAATCCGCGACCGGCTGGCGCCAAGGGCAAGACGGATCGCCATCTCGCGGCGTCTCGCCCAGGCACGCGACAAGAGCAGGTTCGCGATGTTCGCGCATGCGATGAGGAGCACCGCGCCCACCACGCAGCCGAGGAGCGTCGCGGCGGCCTGCATGCTCGCGCGCTGCGTCGGATTTCCGGCGTCTATGGGAACAAGGCTGAAGCGCCGCTCCTCGGCGCGCGGGTTGATGGAACGGGCGAATCTGGTGGAGAGAGCGCTCATCTCCGCAGCCGCCGGTTCGGTGGCGATGCCCGGTTTGGCGAGAACGAGCTTGAACACCCATCCGTTGTTCGGATTCCGCAGTAGGTCGGGGTCCTGGTCGCCCGAGAAGCCGGCGCGTGGGGGCCGGATCAGGGGCTGCATCATCATGGGCACATAGATGTTTCGCATGACGCCAATCTGCGGGCCCGGGAAGCCAGGCGGCGTGACACCGATGACCTTGAAGTTGTGTCCGTTGAGGCGGATGTCGGCGCCCACGATATCGGCCCGGCCGCCGAAACGGCCGCGCCAGAGCGGATCGGAGATGACCACGACGGGATGGGCCATCGGCGTGACGTCATCGCCGGTCGATAGAAGCCGGCCGCGCGCAGCCTTGAGGCCGAGCAGGTCGAAGAAGTTGCCGGACACGATCAAGCCGCTGACCAGATCGGTCTCGCCATCCGCCTGGAGGCTCGCGGTGACGCCGCCCCACGCGGCGAGGCCGTCGATCAGGGTCGATTGATCTCGCAGGGCCGCGTAGGCCGGGTAGGACCCGATGTCGGCCCGTTCGCCTTCGAACAACCCGAAAACGCGGTCGCCGTTCGTGATCGGCAGTCGTTGGAGCAGGGTCGCGTTGACCAGACTGAAGATCGCGCTGTTGCCGCCAATGCCGAGGGCGAGGGTCAGGATCGCCGCCGCGGTGAAGCCCGGGTTCTTCCGAAATGTTCGAGCCGCGTAGACCACATCCTGCTTGAGGTCGGCGAGCCAGCCGAGGCCGGGCGTGCCTGCGGCAACCGGCTCGCGCGAGGTCGATTGACGAAGCGGGCGCATCTCGCGGGCGAGAAGCTCCTCGTCATCGATCTCTTCGAGGGCCAGGCGCATCGCTTCTGGAGGCGTCGCTCCGCGGTCGAGGAGATCCTGATGGCGCTCATCGAGATGTTGAGCAAGTTCCTCGACGATCTCCCGCTCACGTTCGGGCCGAAGGTTCAGCGGGGCCAGGCGCGCGGCCAGAACCGATTTCCAATCAGGCATGTTCGGGTCTCGTGATGCGGGCTATGGCCTGCGCGAACTCGAGCCAATGGTCGCGCTGGGCCGCGAGCACCTTCTTGCCCTCGGGGCTCAGCCGATATACCCGGCGACGCCTCTCGCCGGCTTTCTCAAGCCATTTTCCGGAGATCCAGCCGCGTTCTTCGAGCCGGTAGAGGAGCGGGTACAAAGACGCCACTTTGAATCGGAGAGCGCCCTCCGAGCGTTCTTCAATGAGCTTGCTGATCTCGTACCCGTGACGCGGGCGAGCCTCGACGAGCGAGAGGATCAGCAACTCGGCGCTTCCCTTCTTGAGTTCGCGCTCCGGCATTCGGCTTATATGCTTCATAGCGACATGTCGTATAGCAGCCGCCGGGAGCGGCGGTCAAGGGATTTCCCGCATTGGGTTCAGCCGAATGAACAAGTCCGCCGAAGGTAGGGTCAAATGCGCTCCATGTTGAGAAACATCCTCGGGATCATGGCCGGCCTGGTGCTTGGCAGTATCGTGAACATGGCGTTCGTCACGATCAGTGCCTCGGTTGTTGCCCCGCCCCCGGGCGCCGACATGACCACTGTCGAGGGCCTGACCGCCGCCATGCCGCGAATGGAGGCGAAGCACTTCGTGTTTCCATTCCTGGCGCATGCGCTCGGGACCCTGGTTGCCGCATCCGTTGCCGCCAGGGTCGCCGCCAGTCACAAGATGCCGATCGCACTTGGCATCGGCTGCACGTTTCTCGTCGGCGGTGTCGCGGCCTCGACCATGATCCCCGCCCCCGGATGGTTCATCGCTCTCGACCTGATCGCCGCTTACCTCCCGATGGCGTGGCTCGCGGCAAAGCTGGCGAAAGCTTGACCTGCGAAAAGACCGCCGCGGTGCGGCTTTGGAGCCTTCCGGTATTCTGACTGGCGATGGACACTCTGGGACCGTATCGGGTGGTCGGCAAGCTGGGCGAGGGCGGGATGGGGATTGTCTACTCCGCCCTCGACGCACGCGGCGCGCGGGTCGCGCTGAAGGTGATCCGCGATTCAGGTCGGGATCCCCTGACCCGGAAGCGCTTTGAGCGCGAGGCTCGCATCGCCAGCAGTGTGGATCATCCGGGGGTGTGCCGGATCCTCGAAATCGGCGAGGCGAACGGCGCCCCCTACATCGCCATGGAGTTGCTCGAAGGGGAGTCGCTCGCGGAGCGAATGAAGCGCGGCGCCCTGCCCATGGCCGACACGGTGCACCTGGGGTTGGGCGTGCTGGCGGCGCTCGGCGCGATTCATGACGCCGGCCTGGTGCATCGCGACCTCAAACCCTCGAATGTCTTCCTGACCGCGAGCGGCCCCAAGCTTCTCGACTTCGGCCTGGCCCGGCCGGGGGGGGTCGCCGCATCGGCGAATGGCCCGACGCAGTGCGTGCTGACTCAGGGCGGTGAAATTCTCGGATCCCGTCACTAGCTGGCGCCCGAACAGGTCTCGGGGGGAGCCATCGACGCGCGCACCGATCTGTTCGCGGTGGCTTCGATGTTGTTCGAGATGGCAGCAGGGCGGCCAGCGTTCCGAGGCCGCACCATCATGGAGGTGCTGCACGCGACGCTCTACGACCAGCCACCCGCCCTGGGAGGATCCGCGTCGGTCACGAGCCTGGACCGCGTGATTCGGCGTGGTCTGGGGAAAGCCGCGGCGGATCGGCCGCCGAGTGCCGCCGCGATGGCGAGCGAACTCGCCTCGGTTCTTGCCGCGGACGACACCGGCGCGCTTCCGCGCGTGGTGGCTATGACGCGGTTGATGGTGTTGCCCTTCAAAATCCTGCGGCCGGATGCGGAGACCGATTTCCTCGCCTTCAGTCTCCCGGACGCGATCACCACGTCTCTCTCGGGCCTCTCCGCGCTGGTGGTGCTCTCGAGTGCCGTGGCCGCGCGTTTCGGAGGCGATTCTCCCGATTTTCGGCGCATGACTGCCGAAGTGGACGTCGATGTTGTGGTGACCGGGACGCTGCTGCGCGCCGGCGATCGAGTGCGAGTGACGACCCAGCTTGTGGAAGCGCCTTCGGGAACGCTCCTGTGGTCGCAGAGCGCGCAAGTCACCCTGACCGACATCTTCGAGCTCGAGGACAGCCTTGTGCACCGTATTGTCGAGGCGCTGTCCCTGCCCCTCACCGCCCGCGAGCACCGGCTGCTCGCGCAGGACGTGCCCGAAAGCCCCAAGGCCTACGAGTTTTACCTTCGCGCCAACCAGCTCGCACTCGACTCGACTTCCTGGCCGGTGGCCCGTGACCTTTACCTGCAATGCGTCGAGACCGCGCCTCGCTACGCTCCGGCCTGGGCGAAACTCGGCCGTATCTATCGGCTGCTTGCGAAATACGCTCCGAGCCGATCACCCGAACTCGAACAGAGGGCTGACAATGCGTTCCGTCGAGCCCTCGAACTGAACGGAGAACTCGCGCTGGCGCACAGCCTGTACGCCCAGTTCGAGGTGGAAGCGGGGCGGCCCAAGGACGCCATGCTGCGCCTGCTCGAGCGAACGCAGACCGCCGGCGCACACGTGGATCTCTACGTGGGCCTGGTGCATGCCTGCCGCCATTGCCGGC
>CAZBTT010000179.1:0-3520 GCA_964494295.1 uncultured Acidobacteriota bacterium | reverse complement strand
TGGCGCTGGCGCGCAAGATCCCCCTGTCCAACAGCCTGGTGCAGGCCGGCCGCTATTGCGGGCTGCTCGAAGCTTCGGTAGCGGCCCACGACAACGCCCGCCGCCTCGATCCTCAGGTGCGCACCAGTGTGAACTTCACACACCTCGCGATGGGGCAATATGAGCGCGCGATCGCTTCCGACGCGCCGGGTGACCTGTTCGGCACGCGCAACTATGCGCTCGCCACGCTCGGGCGTGGAGCGGAGGTCCTCGAAATATGTCGGCAGATGGAGCCCCTGGTGCAAGGCGCAGAGCGTGGTTTGCTGCGGGCCCAGCGCGCCAGCGTCGAAGGCGATCGCGGAGCGATCCTCGAGGCCATGAGCGTTCTTCTGGCCGCCGGCATGCGCGACCCGGAGGGCATCTACATGGGTGTTCGTTCGCTCGCCCTTCTCGGTCTTCACGAAGAGGCCCTTCGCCACTTCGAGCGAGTGGTCGAGGGCGGCTATTTCTGCGTGCCCTACTTCCGTGGCGACCCATGGCTCACCGCGCTGCGCGCGCAGCCGGGATTCGCGGCGGTCATGGGCCGCGCCGAGGCGCTTTACGCCGAAGCCCGTCGCGCCTTCGCGCAGTCCTCCGGTTCGGCTCTACTGGGAATCAGCACGGGCTGAAAAGTGCGCGGTGGGACTTGTGCCCGGCGGGACCGCACCCGGCCTGGAAGCGCCCGGCAGGCCCGCGTCGTTCGCCAGGCCGCCGCTACCTGCCGAGTTCCTCGTAGATCTTCGCGACGTTCGCCGCGGCGCCGCCCATCGCATAGGCGGCGAACCTCTCGGGCAGTTTCAGTTCGGCGGCGGCCTGCTCGGGCGTCTTCCCTGCGGCCCTGGCGGCCGTCACGGCGGCGAGAAAAGCTCTGTTGAACTCCGAGTACTCCAGGAGGTCGGCGGGGGTCATCACGGTGCTGTGGCCGGTGATGATGCTGTCGAGACTCTTGAACTCGGCCGCCGCCCTGGCCAGGGTATCGCCCATGTGGACTCCGCTGCCTCCGTTGTTCATGTCGAGCAACGGGGTTCCCTTTCTCGCGAAGATGTCGCCCGCGTGAACGGTCTTGAGCGCGCGAAACACGACGAACGCATCGCCGTTGGTGTGGCCGGGACCGAAGTAGTGCAGGTCGATCGCCTCCTCACCCGAAAGCAACGTCAGCTTGTCCTTGAACGCCTTGTCGACGAGGCCGTGCGCGTTCGCCGGGTCTTCGAAGACTTTCATCTTCTTCATGTTCGCGGCGGTGTTCTCGTGGGCCACGATTTCCACGGCGGCCGGGAAGAACATGTTGCTGCCCACGTGATCGCCATGGGTGTGGGTGTTGATGATGTGCGTGACCGGCTTGTCGGTGACCGTCCTAACCTTGTCGAGAATGGGCTGGCCCCAGCCCGCGAGCTTGGTGTCGACGAGAACCACCCCCTTCGCGGTCACAAAGGCCGCGGTGTTTCCGCCACCGCCCTTGATCATGTAGAGGTTCTCCTTGACCTTCTCGATTTCGGCGACCTTCGGCGCCTCGGGCGAGGGCGCGGGCATCTGCGCGGGCGCAAGGGAGGCGAGACCAACGCCGGAAACGACGATGAGGCCGAGGACAACACTGCGATTCATGACTACCCTCCGGGGAAGAACGTCCTCTGGATGAACCAGTAAGTTCCGGCGAGGATAACGCCGATCGAGCCGGCCCAGGCAAGGCGCGACGCGTGCGCCGGACGGCGGTGGGCGAGCAGGCGCAGGGCGAAGGCCACCGCGACGACGATCGCGAGTTGACCGATTTCGACCCCCACGTTGAAGCCGAAGAGCGACCAGCCGAGTGCGCGGTGCGCCAATCCGAACTCCTTGAGGACGGATGCGAAGCCGAAACCGTGGATGAGGCCGAAGCCTGCAGCCAGCCAGGCTCGGATGTCGGTCTGGGCCTTCTGAGCGGGATCCTCCCGCGCCTGGAGGACGAAGAGATTGTCGGCGCCCACCACGACGATAGTGAGCGCGATCAGCGGCTCGATCAGCCGGGACGGAGGCGAGAGGACGTCGAGGGCCGCGAGAGAGAGGGTGACGCTGTGGCCGACCGTAAAGGCGGTGACGATCATGGCCAGCTTCATGAGCGAGCCGCGAAGGAGGAGCAGGCCGATCAGGAAGAGGACATGATCGGGGCCGATCAGAATGTGCTCGATGCCGGAAAGGACGAAGGTCCGCACGACCGCGATGCCCCCCTGGGTGGTCCCGGAATAGAAGTCGGCGGTCGGGCGGCTGACATCGAGAATCGCCTGTTGCGCCAGCGCACTGTCTTCGTAGATGTTGAGGAACGTTTGATGAGCCGGGTCGTAGGGGAAGAGGAGGGCCCGGACGTGTACCCGCGCGGGCCTCGCATCGGAGGCAAGTGTGAAGGCGAGCCGAAAGCTCTGGCGCTCGGGCAGCGTCTCGAGCGTCCCCCAGACCACGCGTGTCTCACGATCATCAAGCGCAAGGGAAAACCGGGGGGACAGGATCCCGAGGAGCGCCGCTCGATTGCGGGAGGCGCCCTCAGGGTCCCGCAGGCCGCTGACCGAAGCGAGGTTGAGCTCACGCGCCGCATCGAAGTCATGAATGACGAGCGTCCCCATGACGCCGCGACCGCCCAGGTGCAGATCGAGGTAGCTGAAAGGCGCGGGGTGGGCCTGGACCGGCCGCGGCGCGGCCAGCAGGGCTGCGAAAAAGACCGCGGCGTGCTTGAGGCTCACCGCTATTCGAGACGACGGGCGCGAGGTTCTAGCGCAGCTTCGCGATGATCGCCTTGATGTCGTTCCGCATGTCGGACTCCATGAGTTCGAGCCTCATCACTTCGGTGCCGCCGTTCACGTCGACGATCGGCTGAGTGCGAATGTAGCGGTTGAGCGCGGGCAGAGCCCGTCGCGCGCCGCCCCCCATGCGGCCAAGGGACCGGACCGCGGCCTGGCGAACCGAAATGATGGAATCGGTTTCGAGGGCATACCCGAGCACTTCGGCGGCATCCGCCCCGGCTGCGGCAAGGGCATTGGCCGCATCGACGCGCTGGGAGATGGAACCCTTCTGGAGCTGGCGGGAGAGTTTGCCGACATCGACCGATGAGGAGTCTTCCACGTTCTCGGCGGCCCGCTTCGCCGCGTCGATCGCGGCCTGGGCGTTTTGCGCAACCTGCTTCTCGTAATTGGCCACCGCGTCCGCAACAAACGTATCCGGGCGTCCTGCGGCTTCGGCGGCCGCCAGGGCCGCCTTGGTCTTCGTGAAATCGGCCACTGTCTTGGCGGCGATACTCGCCTCGACGGCTAGGCGATAGTTCGCGCGCGCGATGCCGTTTCGGGCGTCCGGAACGAGCGTCTTGTCGATCGTAGCCGCGTTCTCAAACGCGGCGATCGACTTCGAATTCTGGCCGGCGAAGATCTGAGCCCACGCGAGGCCGAAATGGAGCCCCCCGTTCTTGGGCTCGAGCTCGATCGCTCTCCGGTAAGCGGCAATCGCTTCACCGGCGCGGGGCGGCTTCACGCGGGAGAGAACC
>CAZBTT010000178.1:0-8751 GCA_964494295.1 uncultured Acidobacteriota bacterium | reverse complement strand
AGATCGCGACGGTAGTGGGGATCGAGTCCAGGGCGTACCGATAGTCCCAGCCGCGGAGTACGCTGATCGCATCCGCAGTCTTCGCTTTGAGAGGATCACTCGCCGGAACCTGATCCCAGGACTTGAGGAGAGGCGGGATCAGATCCGCGAACGCGGGGAGGTAGGGATCGTAGGCGGCCTCGATCAGCGTGTCCACCGTGAAGTCCTTGCGGTCGGAGAGAACGCGGATCGCGTGGATGCCACGCGGGTTTTCGACTCCTTCTTCCATGTAGCCGGGGAAACGGTCACGTTTTGGGGAATCTTTGCCCGCCGCCGAGTAGGGCCAGTTGTTGGTGTTGTAGAGCCACCCATTCTTGGGACTCACCACGAGGGGACTTTCATCGACGCTGTGCACGCCCTTCCAGTCTGTCGCGGGATCCGCGCCGTCCACCGGCTTCCGCCAGTCGAACTTCGTGTCTCGTTCAGGCGCGAAGTTCGCGTGGAAGTAGGCCGTGACCCCGTCCGCGTCCGCGTAGATGGTGTTATTCGAGGAGTTCGTGTGGAGGTCCATGACCTTCCGGAACTCCTTGAAGTTCCGGGCCTTCGTGCGGGTGTACGACTGGATCAGGGCCTTCAGCGGCTCTTCCATCATCGCCGTGGCCACCCACCTCTTTGCGTCTGGCGCCGGAGGAGTGACCTTCGTGCCGGCCCCTTCACCCTCCTTAGCCTCGCGGACGATCGGGCCGTGGTGCGTGCGATACGTGGTGAACTCCTTCGAGGCGAGCCCGGCGGGCGTCTTGTATCGGATCGTGACTTTGCGAACCTGGACCGGCTTCAGCGTATTCCCGTGTTTGTAGAAGAGGGCGTCGCCTTTCGCAGTGATCGTCTCCACGTATTCGTCGATGTTGTCGATGCCGCTCGATGTGTGCATCCAGCCGAGACGATCGTTGAAACCCTGGTACACGAAGAACTGCCCCCAGGTCGAGGCTCCGTAGACGTTCAGTCCTTCTTCGCTCACCACGTTCGCTTCGGAGCGGAAGTAGAACGAGGTATGGGGATTGATCAGGAACAGGGCTTTGCCGTTCGCGGTGTGCGACGGAGCGATGGCGATGCCGTTCGATCCGCCTCGCTCCTCGAAGCGTGAGTGATCGATGTTCGCGACCTTCGCGATCGGGGTCTTCTCGTAGAAGGCCTTGAGCGCCGGGACGGAGACCCGCTCGATATCGCCGCCGATGCTGCCCTCGCTGAAGCTGAGCGGCATCCACGCTTCGAAACGCGTGATCGCACGCGGCGTCACCCCGGGGTGGGTATGGAGATAGAAGTTGAGACCGTCGGCCCACGAGTCCATGAGCGCCCGGAGCCAGGCCGGACTCTCGCGGTACAGGCGCTTCATGTCGGCTTCGTCGATGAACAGCCGCTGGCGAAGGTCCTGATAGATGGCGCCCTCGCCTTCAGCTTCGGCGAGCCGCCCGATGGAGTTGAGGTAGTTCGTCTCCACGCGGTTGAAGTCGTCCTCGGCCTGCGCATAGATCATCCCGAACACGGCGTCCGCGTCGGTTTTCGCGTAGATGTGCGGGATGCCCCGGTCGTCACGGATGATCGTGATCCGCTCGGCCTGCTGCTGCCATCGTGTGACCTCGGGAGTGACGCCTTGAGCCGCGGCCCCGGCGGCGCCGCCCAGCACGAGGAGGAAGGTGAGCAGAAGTGGTTTCATGAGGTTGGACCTTTCGGGTACAGAGACGTCAGCGCTTTCGCGCCCTTCGTCCTTTGAGGATCTGCGCGAACGACCGGGTCTGGATCTCCGCTACGGAGAGACCCGTCGCTTCGATCTCGCCGAGGCCGATGGCGCCGCAGTTAAGGGCGCGGAGGAAATAGTTCAAGAGGCCCTGGCCGGTCGCGGCGTCGTCGAAGACCTCGCCCTGAAGCGTCGCCTGCGCCGCTCGCTCTATGAAGTTGGCGAGGCGTGTCGAGGATGATTCGAGCCCCTCGAGGAAGAAGGCGTAGACCGCCGCGTAGCGGGTGGGGAGCTGGCCGGGGTGGAGATCCCATCCCTGGTAGAAGCCTTGGCGAAGCGAGTGGCGCACGTGTTCGTAGTGCAGGCGCCAGACCCGATGCACGGCTTCCCGATTCTCGGCCACCTGCTCCGTGGTGAGCGGCCTGCCGCCCGTGGCCTTGTGTGGGGCGACGGGCATGACATTCGTGGCGCCGTCCGAGATCGTGACGCCGGTTCCCGCGAGCGAGACCTGCATGATGTGTTTCGCGAAGTCGCACGCCGGATGGGTCATCGACTGGTGCTGCGCGGTGATGTTGCAGCCCGCGGTGTAGTCGTACGTTCCCATGTGCGCGCCGCGGATGCGGCCACCCCCGGCTTTGATGAACTCCGGGAGTGCGATGTCGCCGGCTGGACTCAGAACCGACTGCGTGGTCTCGACCATCAGCTCCATCTTCAGGACGCCCGGCTTGAGGCGGTTCGCCTTCTCGATCGCGGCGAGAGTCTTCGCGGTGATGGCCACCTGTTCCTTCGCGACGATCTTCGGCAGGGTCACGACGAAGCCCGGGGGCAGATGGTTCCTGGTCCGGGCGAGAAGGGTGCCGATGAAGATGTCGGCGGTGCGCAGGCTCCGACCGGCGAGTTCGGCCGTGAGGGGTTTAATCCGGATCCCGATGAAGGGAGGCAGCGTCCCGCCGATGTGACCCTTCGCGACTTCTTCGGCGGCTGAAGCCGCATGCGCGTCCTCCTCTTCATCTGGCCGGTTTCCATAGCCGTCCTCGAAGTCGATGCGGAAGTCCTCGACCGCCTCGCGCTCGAGTTTGCGAATGACGCGGTCGTAGATCGTCTCGGCCAGCCGTGGATCGAGGTTTAGCGCCGAGCCCAGCACGGAAGCGTGCGGCGCGTACTCCCGGAGGGCCTTGAGGGAGAGATCGCTCAACCTCTTCGCGGTGTCGGCCTTGAAGAGGTGGGCGCCTCCGTAGACCGAGTGAACGGGCTGCCGTTCTTCGGGGTCGCCTGGAAAAGCGCCGACGTAGTTCTTCCATGCCTTGCCGAGCGGGCGAAGGAGAGCCTTCGTAGCGGAGGGGGAGAGCGACTTCCGGGCAGGCTTCAGCGAAGGGGTCACGAGGTTTGAGACTCCAGAAGGTCGAGGAGAAGGCGGCGAACGACCGCGCCGGCCACGTGGCGTCGGTATGCGGCGGTGGAACGGACGTCGTCGATGGGGGTGATCGTCTTCTCGACCAGCGCCCGAGCCCTCTCGGCAAGGTCGTGCGAGAGGGACTGGCCTTCGAGAAGAGCCTCTACCTCCCGCAAGCGGATGGGGGTTGCGGCGATGCTGCCCATCGCGAGACGCACGTTGGTGATCGTGTGGCGGGAGGGAGCGTCGCTCGCGAAACCGACCACCACCTTGCTGATGGCCTGGGCTTGCCGCGTGCCGATCTTGCGGAAGATCTGGACGGTGGGGGCGGGGAGCGGGAGGATGATCCGCTCGATCAGCTCGGAGGGATCGAGGACGGTCTGCCGGTAACCCGTGTGGAACGCGTTGTAGGGAACTGCGCGCTTCCCATGCGGTCCGGATACGACGATGAGCGCCCCCAGGGCGAGCAGGGCGGGAAGCGAGTCGCCGGCGGGCGAGGCGTTGGCGATGTTGCCGCCGATCGTGGCGCGGTTCTGGATCTGCGCGGCGCCGATGGTGGCCGCGGCGTCTGTGAGCATGCGCGCGTGTTTCGCCACGTCGGGCGAGCGGCGTATGTCGGTGAACGTCGAGGCGGCCCCGATGCTCAGTTCATCTCCCGTGATGTGGATTCCCTGCAACTCGGCGATCCCCAGGACATTCAAGACCGCGTCGTGATGTCGCCCTGTGGCATGGTCGACAACGAGAAGGTCGGTGGCCCCCGCGACCTTGATCGCACCCTTGGTGAGCGCCTCGTGGGCCTCCGCGAGGGACCTGGGCGACCCGGAAACCGTCACTCTCGCGGACCTCCGCCCTCGGTGGTGTCGGTCACGCCCTCGGGCATTCTCTGACCGGTCAGGACCTCTACGGCCCGGAAGATCCGTTCGTAGCCGGTGCAGCGGCAGAGGGTCCCGGAGACGAATTCCCGCACCTGGTCGCGGGTTGGCCGCGGATATCTCTTGAGGAGCGCCCGGATGGTAAGGATCATGCCGGGAGTACAGGCCCCGCATTGCGCGCCTCCTTCGGTGGCGAAGACCCGCTGGAGATCGGTGATCTGACCCCGCGCCGCCATGCCCTCGATGGTCGTAATCGAAGCGCCCTCGATCTGGAACAGAGGCACGAGACATGAGCAGACCGCCTCGTTGTTCAGAAGCACCGTGCACGCGCCGCACTCGCCCTCGCCGCACCCTTCCTTCGAGCCGGTGAGGCCGAGGTCCTTCCGCAGCACGTCGAGCAGCCGCGCCATCGGCGGACCCGTGATCTCCTCGGGCTGGCCGTTCAGCGTGAACTTGTAGGTGCTGCTCATGACCGTCGCACTCTCGAGGCTTCGAACAGGCGTTCGGGCGTCGCGGGGATTCGCGAGAGGAAGATCCCGGTTGCATTCTCGATGGCCGAAAGCAGCGCGGGCGCGCCGCCGTCCATCGGCAGTTCGCCGACACCCTTGGCGCCGAAGGGACCGTGCGATGTCGGGTTTTCGAGCAGGATCGTCTCCATATCGGGCGTGTCGGCCATGGTGGGAATGAGGTAGGTCTGAAGACGATCGTTGAGGTAGCGGCCGTCCTTCATCTTCATCTCTTCGAGATACCCCCACGCGAGGGCCTGCAGCGTTCCACCTTCGACCTGCCCGGCGCACATGACGGGATGGACGACGTGGCCGACGTCGCTCACCGTGGTGAGCTTCGTGATTTTCGTGACGAAGGTGTCGGGGTTCACTTCGACCTCCACGACGTTTGCGCCCCAGCCATACGCGGCGTACGCGTCTCCGCGGTACGTGGCTTCGTCGAACGTGCTGTCGGGAGTGGGCTCGAAGGTCGCCTCGGCGTCGAGCGGCCCGTGCAGGTTCACGTAGGTGCGCGCGATCTCCGCGAACGGCGTTCGGCCGCGTTCGGTTTCGAAGACGCCGCCGTGGAGCAAAACGCCCGCGGGCGCCACCCCGATCTGGTGGGCGGCGAAGACCCGGAGGGCCTCGGCGAGCTTCTCTCCGGCACGACGAAGCAAACCGCCGACGACCATCACCGTGCGCGAGGCCACGGTGGGCCCGGAGTCAGGAACGGCCGCGGTGTCGGGAATGTGCACGACAACATCGTTGAGGCCGACGCCGCAGGCATCGGCGACGATCTGCCGGAAGATGCCTTCCGTGCCCTGGCCGAAATCGGTGGAGGAAGAGAGAACCTCGATTTTGAGGTCGCTGCGGAGCCGGACCGCGCCTTTCGACATCATGCGTCTCTCGCCGTTTCCGGTGAAACCCGAGCCGTGCCAGAAGACCGACAGGCCGATGCCGCGGAGCGGACGCCCATCGTCCTCGGGGCTGGTTCGAACGAGGCCGTTGGTGGCGTGGCGTTCGGTGAAGCGGGTGGCCGCCTTCGCTCGTTCCAGGACCGCGACGGCGCTGACACTTTCCTTGAGCACCTGGCCGGTGGGTGTGATGCCGCCCTGGCGATAGGCGTTGCGGATTCGAATCGCGAACGGGTCGAGTCCGAGGGTCCAGGCGATCTTGTCCATCTGCCGCTCGACCGCGAAGAGACTCTGCGGCGCTCCGAAGCCGCGGAACGCGCCGTTGGGCGCGGTGTTCGTGGCAAGAACCCGGCCGCGGATCCGCACGTTGGGGCAGGAATACGCTCCGGCCGCGTGGAGAACGGAGCGGGAGAGCACGACGGGGGAGAGGGTGATGTAGGCGCCGCCGTCGAGGACGACCTCGATGTCCATCGCCACGAGTGTCCCGTCGCGTTTGACCCCGGTCCGGTGACGGACGCGCGAGGGATGGCGCTTGGTGGTCGCGATGATGTCTTCATGGCGTTCGTAGACGATCTTCACCGCTTTGCCGCACGCCCGGGCGAGGAGCGCGGCATGCGCCGCGATCATGTCGGGGTAGTCCTCCTTGCCCCCGAAGCCGCCGCCCGTGACGGATTGGCGGACGCGGATCGCCTCGTCGCTCATGTCGAAGAGGTGGGTGAGCGCCTTGTGAACGTAGTAGGGGCACTGGAGCGAGCCCACGATGTCGACGCCCTGGAACTCCGAGTCGGCGCCGAGGGTGGGTGTCGCGATCACGCCATGCGGCTCGATGTAGGCGTGCTCCTGATGGCCGGTTTCGTACTCGCCCTCGACGATCGCTTCCGCCTCGGCGAAACCCGCATCGACGTTTCCGTGATCGATGTTGCATTCGGCCAGGACGTTGAGCCGCCCGGCGGTTCGCGGATCGCCCTTGAGCGCCTGATCGAGATCGAGCACCGGGGACTGCGGTTCGTAGGTCACCCTCACCGCTTTGGCTGCGGCCACCGCCCGCGCCAGAGTCGGTGCGGTCACGAGCGCGACGGGCTCGCCCACGTGGTTGACCCGGCCGTCGGCCAGGATCGGCCAGTCATCATGAATCAGATGAACTGAGTTGCGAGGCCCGACATCCTTCGCGGTCAGAACCTTTACATCGGGATCGGTCACACCGGCGACCGCAATGGAGGTGATGAGAGCAGAGGCGTGCGGCGAGCGGATCGTTGTCCCGTGCCAGCACCCGCGCTCGGGCAGATCGTCGAGGTAGAGCGAGCGTCCTGTCACCTTTGCAAGGCCGTCCGGCCGGAGGATGCTTCTCCCGACGGCGTTCAGGTGCTCCATCAAGACAGACTCTATTGCGAAACGGCCCGTGCCGTCATCGGTGGCTGTGCCCATCGAAAAGCGTCCCGCCGAAGCCACCGCTTGGCTGAGCCCACTCCGTTGCCGCTGCAGCTCGCGCTGAGCCAGGTCCGTTCGGGCCCAGTTGAAGCGTCGAGGCCGCCGGCCGAGGACGTACTCGTTCTCGTGGCCGTGGGCGTTCTCGTCCGTAGCCGGTCGCTTCGACTGAATCCCGTTCGTCTGTGTTCAGCGACCGCGCTTCGACGGGAAGGTCCTTCGTCTGTGCTCAGCGATCGAGGCTTCTACGGCCGAGGACGGAACGACGAGTACGTGTACGGGCGCACCGAGGATTGCTTCGGCGGACGGAAACGGGAGCCCGACTCGCAATGGCGGGGGGCAGCCCCTACCCGCCTCGGCTATGCTCCTCGCGATACCGTCGCAGGGGGCCGTTAGCGCCGCTCCGCGATCTTCTTGACCCAATTCGCAGGAGAAAACCCATGCCCACGTTGCTCGATCAGCTGAAGTCGATGACGGTCGTGGTGGCCGACACCGGCGACATCAACTCCATCAGGAAGTTCACGCCCAGAGACGCCACCACCAATCCTTCGCTCATCACCGCCGCGGCGCAGATGCCCGAGTACGCGAGTGTGGTGGAGGGAGCCCTGACCTGGGCCGAGAAGCAGGCGGGGTCCTCAGCCGAGACGTCGAAAGTTGTGGGTCTTGCCATCGATCGGCTTTCCGTCGAGTTCGGCTTGCGGATTCTCGAGATCGTCCCCGGACGCGTGTCCACCGAGGTCGACGCGCGTCTCTCCTACGACACCGCGGCTTCGATCGAGAAGGCCCGTTACCTCATCGGCCAGTACGAGGCGGCGGGGGTGAGCCGGGAGCGTGTCCTGATCAAGCTCGCCTCGACGTGGGAAGGGATCAAGGCGGCCGAGGTCCTCGAGAAGGAGGGGATTCACTGCAATCTCACCCTCCTGTTCGGGATGCACCAGGCGATTGCCTGCGCCGAGGCCGGTGTGCGCCTGATCTCACCGTTCGTCGGTCGCATCCTCGACTGGTACAAGAAGGACTCCGGCCGCGACAGCTACCCGCCGGCCGAGGATCCGGGCGTGCTTTCCGTGACCAAGATCTACAACTACTACAAGAAGCACGGCTACAAGACCGAAGTCATGGGCGCGTCCTTCCGGAATCTCGGGGAGATCATTGAACTGGCCGGCTGCGATCTGCTGACCATCGCGCCGAACCTGCTCGCGGATCTGCAGTCGAAGGAGGACGTGCTGGTCCGCAAACTCGACCCCGCGAAGGCGGCGACGATGGACATTCCGAAGACACCCGTCGACGAGGCCACGTTCCGCGCGATGCACGTGAAAGACCGGATGGCGAACGACAAGCTCGACGAAGGCATCCAGGGCTTCTCGAAGGCCATCGTGTCGCTCGAAGCGATGTTGACCGAGCGGCTGAAGTCACTCGCTTCCAAAGCCTGACCCGTTCACGCGACGCCTTGGCGCCGCCTTGCGGAATAGAAATCAGTTTCTATTCTGCAAATCGCAACCGGAGTGAACCCATGCCCCCCGTGACCCAGACCGAAGCCTGGCAGGCGTTAGCTGAACATCAGCGGGCGATAGCCGGCCAAAAGATGCGGCAGATGTTCGCGGACGACCCCGGCCGCTTCGCGAAGTTCTCACTTCGCTTCGAAGACATCCTTCTCGACTATTCGAAGAATCGCGTCAGCGAAGAGACGATGGGGCTGCTCGCGGCCCTGGCGGGGAAGGCCGGGCTCAAGGAATGGACCGAGCGGCTCTTCACTGGCGAGAAGATCAACATCACCGAAAAGCGCGCCGTGCTTCATATCGCGTTGCGCAACCGGTCGAACCGGCCCATTCTGGTGGACGGCAAGGACGTGATGCCGGACGTGAACCGCGTCTTGAAGCAGATGCGCGAGTTTTCAGACGCGATCCGCAGCGGCGCGTGGAAGGGCTACAGCGGCAAGGCGATCACCGAT
>CAZBTT010000177.1:0-8775 GCA_964494295.1 uncultured Acidobacteriota bacterium | reverse complement strand
GCCCTGGCTGGTTATCGGGAAAAGGCACTAGATCTCGCCAAAAGCTCTGACGATCAGGTTTGATCAGAATTTCAGGAAACCCTTGCCGAAAATATTGCTGGAGTGGGATACCCAGACAAATGCCGACGGCTGGTGTTCACGCAGAAAGCG
Source organism: uncultured Acidobacteriota bacterium (assembly GCA_964494295.1). Taxonomy (GTDB): domain Bacteria; phylum Acidobacteriota; class Vicinamibacteria; order Fen-336; family JAGNNV01; genus JAGNNV01. Next base: position 8,625 of record CAZBTT010000177.1, on the reverse strand, counting down.
TCGCAGCTTGATTTCCTGCCGGTTTTTCATCACGCTCATGATGACGTACCTGTCCAGATGGCTGAAAGCGCCTTTGGCCGGAAAAAATGTCGCGCCTTTGTTCAGTTCCTTGAGGATGAAATCACAGATCGGCTCGGGAGTATCGCAGATGATGTTGACCATCTTGGCCTGGTTGATGCGGGCGATCGAGTTCCAGATGAAGACCTCGGGGAACTGCTGGGTGAGGCCACCCGCCTTGTATTCGTTGAGATACGTCTCGAGCGATTTGATCGCGGCGTCGGTGTCGCCTTCGTAAAGGTGGCTGAAGGTGATTCCGAACCGGATCGGAAAGGGAACCGCGCCCTTTGGAAGCTGCTTCTCGGCGGCCTCGAACTTGGCGCGGGCCTGGGCATAGTTGCCCTTGAGCAGGTCGTCGTTCGCAATGAAGGCCTCGATTCTCGGACTGGTCCCGATCGCCTGGGCCTTCTTGAACCAGGCAAGGGCCTGCGCGGGCTTGTTGTCGTTGTTGTAGAGCTGGCCGAGCAGAACCGGCGGCAATCTCTCCCCCGGGTAGTCGGCAGCGAGGGCTTCGAGGAGCGGAATGGAACGCGCGAAGTTGGCGCCCTGATTCAAACGCGCGTGAGACATCGCCTCGATGAAGCGTCGTTCGCCGTCTGATGCCTTCTTCGCAAGGTCACGGGCCTGGCTGTAGATCTTCTCGGCCTCGGCGGGCGTGGGCGCCGTCACGGAAAGGTAGTACACGCCCATGGCGAAGTTGGGGTCGGCGGCGACGATCTTCCTGGCCAACTCCGCGCTCTGGGGGCCGCCCTGGAACGATTCGACTCGTAGTTGCATTTCCTTGAGGAGCTTCTTGGCTTCGTCGGACTGCGTGGTCCAGGTGAAGGCCTTCGCCTGAGCCTGAGCCTGTGCCTGTGCCGGTGTGCCCGCGGACAACAGGAGAAGTGTGGAGAGGGCAAGTGGACTGAGAGGCGAACGAGTCATGTTGAAGTCCTCTGGAGTTTGTTGGCGCTTGATGTTCAAGGCGATGAATACGCTCTCGAGCATGGAACGACGTGCTCCCTAGGACGCGCTTACGTGAGGAAAAGTCTCAGGGCCGGGCCTTCGGACCTGGGGGCCGTCCTCCGGCAGAAGGGGGCTGTTTTTCCGTGATACTGTGCCAGCTTCCCCCTTCCAAGGCAGACCCGACGAATGATTGGCCAGACCGTTTCCCACTACAGGATCACCTCGAAGCTCGGCAGCGGGGGCATGGGCGTCGTTTACGAAGCCGAGGACACCAAGCTCGGCCGGCATGTCGCGATCAAGTTCCTCCCCCCCGACATGGCCCAGAACCCGGCCATGCTCGAGCGGTTTCAGCGCGAGGCGCGCGCCTCCTCCGCCCTGAACCACCCCGGCATCTGCACGGTCTACGAGATCGACCAGCACGAGGGCCAGCATTTCATCGTCATGGAGCTTCTCGAAGGCGAGACGCTGGACAAACGCATCCGCCGAGGGCCGCTCGAACTCCCCGCCCTGCTCGAGTTCGGTATTCAGGTCGCGGACGCACTGGAGTCCGCGAGTGCCAAAGGCATCGTCCACCGCGACCTCAAGCCCGCCAACATCTGGATGACGTCGCGCGGCCAGGCCAAGATTCTCGACTTCGGTCTCGCCAAGATCGAGTCCTCGCGTCCGGGTTCAGCGCCGGTGAACGCCGACGAGGCCACTGCCGTCCACGCGGGAGAGCTGACCACCGCGGGGATGGTCGTGGGGACCGCGTCCTATATGTCCCCCGAGCAGGCGCGCGGCCAGACCACCGACGCCCGCACCGACATCTTCTCCCTCGGCGTGGTCCTCTACGTCGCGGCCACCGGCGAAAAACCCTTCAACGGCGAAACCGCGGCGGTCATCACCGAGGCCATCTTGAACCGGGAGCCCGTGCCGATTCAGCAGCACGACCAGAGTCTCCCCGGCGAGCTCAATCGCATCGTTTCAAGAGCGATGGAGAAGGAGCGCTCGATGCGCTACCAGACCGCCACCGACTTCAAAACCGATCTCCTGCGCCTTCGCCGCGACACCCAGTCGGGCAGCCGGGCCGCGGCCGATCGGTCCGACTCGAAGCCGGGCGGGACCCGTGCGGCCGAGAAGTCGATCGCGGTGCTGTATTTCGAGAATCTCTCCGGAGTCAAAGAGGACGAGTACTTCCGCGATGGCGTCACCGAGGACATCATCACCGAACTCGCGAAGATCAAGGGCCTCAAGGTTCTCTCCCGCCCCTCCGTTCTGCTGTACCGGGACAAGTCGGTCACCGCGGCCGAGGTGGGACGCCAGCTGAAGGCGGCTTTCGTGCTCGCGGGGAGCATCCGGCGGGGCGGCAACCGGCTGCGCATCACCGCTCAGCTCGTGGATCCGCAGACCGATTCGCTCGTCTGGTCGGAGCGCTATGACCGTGAGATGGCGGACGTGTTCTCCGTGCAGGACGAGATCGCGCGCAAGATCGCCGAGGCGCTTCGCATCACCCTTTCGCCTCAGGAACAGGAAGCTCTCGCCAGCCGGCCGACCGAGAGCCCGGAGGCCTACGACCTCTACCTGCGCGGCCGCACCTATGCCCGCCGTTTCACCCGGCTCGACCTCGAGTTCGCGTACCAGATGTTCGGGAACGCCGTGCGCATCGATCCGAACTTCGCGGCGGCCTACGCGGCGATGGCGAACGTCTGTTCGAGCTTCCATATCAACTTCGAGCGCGAGGCCTCGTGGCTCGAGCGCGCGCACGCGGCCGCGGAGAAGGCGGTGGCGCTCAGTCCGGATCTTCCCGAAGCGAAGATCGCGCGGGCGTGGGTGCTCTACGCGAACGGCAAGTACGAAGAGGCGCTGGCTCTCGTGCGTCCGATCATCGAGTCGAAGCGCGACCTCGAAAGTGCTTACTACCTCCTGCTCCGGGCCCTCTTCGCCGCCGGCCACTACCAGGAGATCGTAAACATCGGGGAGGCCGCCATCGAGGCGAGCGGTTCGGACTACAACGTCTACGTGCCCATCGGCAACGCCCTCGGAGCACTGGGCAAAGACGAGGCCTTGAAGGCGTTGCGGCAGCGACGCCTTCATGCGTTTGAAACCCACCTCCGCCAGGTGCCGGAAGACGCGCGTGCGCACATGCTCCTCGCCGGCGACTACGGTTACATGGGCCGCCACGAAGAGGCGGTGCGCGAAGCGGACCTTGCCATGATCCTGCGCCCCAACGACGCGAATATCGCCTACAACGCGGCCTGCGTCTTCTGCGCGATGGGCAAGAAGGGCGAGGCCATGGCCGCGCTCAAGAAATCGGTGGCGGTGGGCTGGAAAGACGTGGTCTGGACCCGCCGCGACCCCGATCTCAGCATCCTGCACGGCGACCCGGAGTTCGACCGACTGTTCCCGCCGACCGAGGGCGCCGCCTAAGGACGAGGCTTGAGGAGGGCGTCCAACTCGGCTTCCATGACGCGGCGGACGTCGCGGGCCGATTCCGCGGCGATCAGGTTGTTGAGTTCGAACGGGTCTTCTCGAAGGTCATAGAACTCGTTCATGCCCTCGAGTTCCCGGTAGCGGATGTACTTGTAGCGCTCATTCCGCACCGCGTCGTAGCCCATCTTCAGCGTGCGCGGAAACACGATGTCGGTGTTGTACTCGATCAGGAAGGAGCGACGCCAGTTCGCGGGTGTTCCCTCGACTTTGAAGAGCGGAACGAGGGACCGACCGTCGATGCCTTCGAGAGGCTTCGCAGCGGCCAGGTCCAGGATCGTGGGCGCTAGGTCGATGGTGAGGGCCTGCGCCCCGGGTCGCGAACCGCCGCGGACTTTCGGGGGAAATCGAATCAGCAGGGGCAGCCGAATGGACTCCTCGTAAGCGAGACGCCGCTCTTCGCTCAGACCGTGCTCTCCGTAGAAGTAGCCATTGTCTCCAACCAGCAAGACCACGGTCTTGTCCAGAACCCGCTGCTTCTCGAGCGCTTCGAGCATCCGGCCGAGGCCCTCGTCGACCGCCGCGAGCATGCGGAGGCGATCACGGATCGTCTCGTCGGGCGTGACCGTATCCTTGCCCAGCAGCGGCAGTCCCGCGATGCGGCGCTCGAGCGCGGGTTTGCCGCGCGGCGGTACGGCGTAGTTCGCGCGCCTCGGCGGCGTCTTGTCCGCGTAGAGCATCTTGTGGCGTTCGGCAGGGATGAAGCCGCCTTCGCCGATCGAAATCACGGTTCCATCCGCCCGCTGCAGCATGTTGGGGTGAAGGGCCTTGTGCGACAGCATCAGAAGAAATGGCTTCGTGCGGGGTTCGCCGATGAAGCTCACCGCGCGCTCGGTAAGGATGTCCGTCACGTACCCTTTCACCCTGGCCAGCCGTCCGTTCTCGAAAAGCTCCGGATCGATCGCCTCGCCCTGACCCTTCATGGCCACCCAGGTGTCGAAGCCCGGGCGGGGCGTGGGATCGTTGCCCATGTGCCACTTCCCGATGAAGCCCGTGTTGTAGCCGTTCGCATGGAGCTGTCGCGCAAAGGTCTGGAGCTCGTGGCTCCTGGGACTTCGATCGGTATTGTCGAGGATGCCGTGATTGCGGGTGTAGAGGCCGGTCAGGATGTTGGCGCGGCTCGGAGAGCACAGTGGTGTGACCGCGAACATGTTCTGGAAAGAAGCGCCTTCGCGGGCGAGCCGGTCGAGGTTGGGCGTGCGGGAGAACGGATGTCCCGCCGCGCCGAAGTCGTCGAACCGGAGGTCGTCGACCACGACGAGCACGATGTTCGGGCGCTCCTGCGCCGAGGCAAAAGCAGCGCCGACGAGAAGGCACAGGAAACACACCAGAAAACGGACGACCGCGGTCAACATGGGCTTCAAGATCCTACGCCCGCGTGCGACTTTTGCGATGATCAGGCATGAAGCACCGCAGCCTCCCGACGTCGCTCGAGCCGCTTGCGGCCATGCCCCCGAGCGAGACGACCCCGGTGTGGCTGGAGGTCGCACGACGGCAGGCCGAGCGGCGTCAGCCGAAAGACCTCCTGGCCCAGTACGAGGGCGATGGTTTCGTGCAACCATCGGCCCTCGACCTCAGGGACTCGGTCCGGCTCGATGCGATGGCCCTCGAAGCCGCCCCGGCGTTCGAGGCTGTTCTCCTTTCGCCAGTAGCGCCCCTCGGCGTGTGTTCGGCCCTGGCGCCCACATCGCAGGACCGAACAATATCGGCGGTGCGAAGCCTCGAGGTGGTCTCCGATCCCACGAACGCTCTCGCCCTGGAGTGCGCGAGACGGTTGCGGCTGCGGCCCACCGAGGACGTGCGGCTGTGCACGGTGCATCAGGTCGTGCGCGCGCAGCCCGTGCCCGATCGCCCCGGCCACTCCCGGCACTTCCGGATGTTCGCGATGGCGGAGGCGGGACCGGGAAGAGCGGAGGACGGTTTCGAAGTTGAGGCGATCGTCCGCCATCTTTCGGTCTTCGATCGGTTCTTCGAGGCGACTGGCGTACTCGGCCTCAGCTTCCCGCAGAGACGCGCGATCATTCTCACTGCGCCCGATCGCGACACTCTGGCCGCACGCGTCACGCGAGCGCTCACGTCAGCCCTCCCGCACGTAGCGGTGGAGCGAGAGCCACTGACATCTTCGTACTACGGAGGAGTGCGGGTGCAGTTTGGCGCGCACGCGAGAACGGGCGAGTTCTGCCCCATCGGCGACCTCGGTGTCTTCGATTGGGCCGCGCAGCTGACCGCGAATCGCCGTCAGCGATTCGTGGCCAGCGGACTCGGCATACAACTCGCGCCGTTGTTGTTTACTTCTTCTCCACCTTGACGGGCCCCGCGGGCTTCCTCGGATACTTCGCCCCACCCGCTTCGATCTTCTTCATGACCTCGGCGACCGCGCGTTCGAGCTGCTGGTCCTTGCCCTCGATCGTGGCCTTCACGTCGTTGATCACGTCGATGTCCGGATCGACGCCGTAGCCCTCGATGATCCACTCGCCCTTGGTGTTGGCCATCCCGGACTCCGGCACGGAAATGCCCCCGCCGTCGATGAGAGGACCGCGGCCGGAGATGCCGACCACGCCACCCCACGATCTGCGGCCGATGAGCGGACCGAGCCCCGCCTGCTTGAACATGGCCGGGAAGATGTCGCCGTCCGACGATGAACGTTCGTCGAGGATCGCGGCCATGGGGCCGATGAAGACGCCGTCGGGATAGGAGTCGGCGACGTCGTCGGTGCGGCCGAAGTTCACGGCCAGGAGCTTGCGCCGCAGTCTCTCGATGATCATGCGGGACACGTTGCCGCCGCCGTTCGCGCGCACGTCGACCACGAGGCCTTCCTTCCGGGTCTGGCCGTAGTACCACTTGATGAACTCGCGGATGCCTGGACCGCCCATGTCGGGAATGTGGAGATAGCCGACCTTGCCCTTCGTCATCTCGGTGACACGCTTTCGGTTGCCACTGACCCAATCGAGGTAGTTGAGATCGGACTCGCTGCTGATGGGGCTGAAGCTGACCGTCCGCGAACCGTCCATCGAGGGCTTCGAATTCAGGGTAAGAGCGACCGGCCGATCGGCCTTGCCACGCAGGTGCATGTAGGGATCCTGGTTGGCTACGAGTTCAACCCCGTCGATCGCGAGAACGTAGTCGCCGACGTTCGCGCTGACACCGATCTCGGTCAGAGGCGAGCGGTAGATGTCCTCTTCGTTCTGGCCCTCGAAGATCTTCGCGATCCTGAACTTCCCCGACGCCTTGTCGAGAGCGAAACGTGCGCCCGGAAGCGCCACCCGGGGGCGAGGCGGAGTCTGGAAATCACCGCCTTCGACGTAAGCATGCTGAACCGTGAGTTCGGAGATCATCTCGCTGATCACGTAGTTGAGGTCGGAGCGGTGCGCCACGTAGGGCAGCCACGCCGCGTACTGCCTGCGCAGGGCCTCCCAGTCGAAGCCGTGCATGTTCTCGACGTAGAACCAGTCGCGGTAACGCCGCCAGACTTCACCAAAGATCTGGTTCCACTCCTCGGTGGGCACGCGGTCCACCATGAGCCCGGCGGTGGAAACCGCCTTCTTCGACGTGGCGCCCGCGGGTGTCGCGTCGTGGAGGTTCCAGGTCTGACCGGTTCGGACGAGGACCTTCGAACCGTCGCTCGAGAGCGCATAACCCTGGATGTCGTCGGCCAGAACCGTCTCCTTGCGGTCCTTGATCGAGTAGAGACGGAGCGAGGTCTTTCGGTCGCCCTGGCGGCCGTAGAAAAAGGCGGAACCGACGGTGTAGAGGAGATGGCCTTTCTTGGCGGCAAGGCCGTTGTAGTTGTCAGCCTCCACGGGCACCCGCGCCACGCGCTGGGCGAGCCCGTCGAAATCGATCACGAGATCGGCCGCCTTCTTCTCGGCCGCAGGCTTGGGGGCGGCGGCATCGGCGGGTTTCGGAGACGCATCCGGCTTGGCGGGGGCGTCCGCCGGCTTTTCGTCCTTCGCGACGCTGACCTCGTCGCTCTCCGGCGGGAACGGGTGCTTCACATCCTTGCGCAGGGCCATGGCGAAGATCCCGGTCGTGCGGTTCGTCGCGTAGTTGAATTCAAAAGTCGAAATCTGTGGTACGAACTGACGGTCACTCAGGAAGTACAGGAAGTTCCCATCAGGATCCCACACCGGATTCTGGGCGTTGAACTGTTCGTCGGTCACTTGACGAAGCTGGCCGTTCGGACCGCCGGTCTCGCTCCAGATGTGAATGCTGCGGGCATTGTTGGGATTGTTCGAACTGAAGGCGAGGAAGCGACCGCTCGGAGACCAGACGTAGTCGCGCACCTGATCGCGCGGAGCGTCGTAGATCTGCTTGAGCGATTTGTCGTCGAAAGAGTAGACGTGGATCCGGCCGTCCTTGTCGGAGAAGGCGATCCGCTTTGAGTCGGCGGACCACTCGGGCGCGTAGCGCATCGCCTTGCCGCCGCTCGTCAGGCGCTCGGGTTTACCCGAACCGTCCTGGGCCACGACATAAAGCTCCTCTTCACCGGACAGGTCCGAGATGAAAGCGATCTTCGAACCATCGGGCGACCAGCGCGCCCACTTGTCGTGGGCTCCCGACGTGGCGGTGAGGTTTCGGGTGGCCCCCTTCTCGATGGGTGCGGTGAAGATGTCGCCGCGCGCAGTAAAGAGCGCCCGTTCTCCCTTCGGGGACAACTCGGCGTCTTCGAGCTGGTTGGCGGCGGAGACGCGTGACGCACGCTTCCAGAGGCCATCGTCCGTCACGTCGATCTTGAGCGTCGTACTCTTCCCGGTCTTCACATCGAGAACCAGCAGTTCTCCGCCGAGTTCGTAGACGATCCGGCCCTTCTTGTCCGATCCCGGCCACCGCACGTCCCAGGTCCGGCTCGTCGTCACCTGCGTGGTCTTCGCGGTGGCAACGTCGTACGCGTAGATGTTGAACGTGCCGTCGCGGTCGGAGGTGAAGTAGATGGTGTCGCCGATCCACATGGGATCGCGGTCGGAGCGGACGTGATCGAGAATGCGCTTCGCGTCGTTCGTCTTCATGTCGAAGATGAAGAGGTCGTTCGCCATGCCGCCGCTGTAACGCTTCTCCGGTCGGAAATCCCGATAGAGCGGCGAGTAGACGATCTTCGTGCCGTCGGGCGAGAAATCACCTGCGCCCGATTCGGGCATGGGCAGGGCCTCCGCGGGGCCG
>CAZBTT010000176.1:0-8778 GCA_964494295.1 uncultured Acidobacteriota bacterium | reverse complement strand
CTTGTCGGTGCGGGTGGTTTCGCCGAAGACCGTGTTGAGGCCGCCGAACTCCGCGGCGTCGCCGGCCTTGGTGCCGGTGCCGTGGGCTTCGACGAGTTCGACGGTGTCGGGGCCGTAACCGGCGCCTTCATAGGCGCGGCGCAGGGCTTTCGCCTGGCCGGCGCTCACCGGCGCGTAGATGCTCTTCGCACGGCCGTCCGACGAGGAACCCACGCTGGTCAGGACCGCGTAGATCGGATTGCCGTCGCGCTCCGCGTCTTCGAGACGCCGCAGGCCGATGAGGCCGATGCCTTCGCCGAGCATGGTGCCGTCGGACTTCGCGTCGAAGGGACGGCAGTCCCCTGAAAACGACAGCGCGGTCGTCTTCGAGAAACACATGAACATGAAGATGTCGTTGAACGTCTCGACGCCGCCCGTGATCACGAGATCGGAACTGCCGAGGTGGAGTTCCTGCACCCCCATCGCGAGCGCGCCGAAGGCCGAGGCGCAGGCCGCGTCGACCACGCAGTTGGTGCCGCCGAGGTTCAGGCGGTTCGCGATGCGTCCGGCGACCACGTTCCCGAGAAGGCCCGGGAAAGTGTTCTCCTGCCACGGGGTATAGGAGCCGGCGATCCGATCGCAGACCTTCTGAACCTCGTCTTCGGGCAGGCCGTGCTCACGAAGGGCGCGCACCCAGATGGGGCGCTGAAGCCTCGATCCCATTTCGACCAGGAGTTCCTGGGCGGAGGTGATGCCGATGATGACGCTCGTGCGTTCGCGAAGGGCGTCGGGGAACTGGCCATGGGTCGCGTCTTCGAGAAGCTGTTTGGCGACGATGAGGCCGAGGAGCTGGGAGGTGTCGGTGGCCGGAATGACGTTTGGCGGCATGCCGTGTTCGAGCGGGTCGAACGCGACCTCGGGGATGAAACCGCCGCGCTTCGCGTACGTCTTGTCCGGAGCCTTCGGATCGGCGTCGTAGTAGTCGTCGATGAGCCAGTGGGCCTTCGGGATCTCGGTGAGCTGATCCTTGCCCGCGACAATGTCGCGCCACATTCCAAAGGCGTCGGTGGAACCGGGGAAGAGGGCGCCAAGGCCCACGATGGCAATCGGTTGATGTATTGGAGGCATGTTGGGAGTCGCCAGTCTTCAACGACCGTGGGAAGCCACGATTCGAGCCCCAAATTATCGCAGGCGCGGGGCGGCAGCGGGGGACCCCCTCAAACTGTGACAAAAATGAGACTTGTGTTTTCCCGTCGTGATGTCGACGCGACTAGTCGCCGCCTCCTCCACCGCCGTCCCCACCTCCGCTGTCGCCGCCACCGCTATCCCCTCCGCCGCTGTCGCCGCCACCGCTGTCGCCGGAGCCGCCGTCGTCGTTGGAGTCATTCGATTTGTCGTGGCTCCCGGTGTCCGCGTAGCCGCCATCGCTCGAAGCGTATCCGCTGGCGCCCGTGTCGCGATTGCGCGAGGAGCTCTCTTGCCCCCGGCCGGCTACGACGAGGAATACCACTATCAGGATGGCGGCCACGACAATGATGGAGAGCATGCCGGATTATTGCAGCATCGGCGCGACGATTTCGCGACGCTTCGACAGGAACCTGCTCGTCTGTGCTCAGCGGCCTCGCTTGCCCTATCTTCTTGCTACCGGGACTCGGGTGAGGGCTACGTTTCCGAACGCGTCGGTGGCGCGGATGACCACCGCTGATGGGGCGCCGTCGAGGCGGAACTCGAACGATTCCTGGCGCGAGTCGGCGACGCCGTCGACCGGGGTCATGTCGGTCCAGGAGCCGGCTTCCTTCGCCCACTCCGCCTTGCGGATGGCGTTGATGGTATCCGCCACCGTCACTTTGACGAGGCCGGCGTTGATGGCCGCGGTGATGGTCGGCGGATCGTTGTCGACGTCGAAGACTTCAGTGTCCTTCTCGTACGAGAGGCCCCGGCCTTCCGGGTTCGAAATCTGATCCCGGGCAACGACGCGGAACACGTAGCGGCCCGACGGCACGGTCGCGGTATCCCAGGTGAAGATCGGATCCGTGATGCCTTCGCTCAGGCGCGTGAACGCGGTCGCGTCCTCGGGCCGGTAGAGCACGTCGTACCTGAGCTTGTCGCCGTTTGCGTCTTCGGCTCGCCAGGTGATCGTGCGCAGCGCCTTGAAGAACACCTTCCGGCCGAGGTTCGCCGAATCGGTGGACCGTCCGCCAAGTGCCGTGGGTGGCTTGATCTCGGGCGACCCGGTCACGAGCCCCGCGATCTCGGGCTCACCCGAGGTCGAGGAACCGCCGCTGCGCTGGAAGGCGTCTCCCGCCGGATAGAGAGTGAGTTCGCGGATCAGCGGCCGGATATTGCGCTGGACGTAGGCGAGTTGCAGCCACGAGAGCGAGGGTTTCGCCGCAGTGTCGGTGAGCGTGGCGCGGATCTGGGCGAAGCGGGCCTGGGGTGAGCGGGGCGGGGCCTGACCCGCGGTCACCGGCTCCCAGTTGCTCCACGTCGTGTCGGGCACGGTGGAGTTTCCGGTCCGGATCTCGTAGGAGATCGCGCCCGAAGCGGTGCTGGTTTCGAGCGCGCCGACCTGGGCCACGTTGTCGAAGTCCCGTGCGGCCGAAGTGAAGACTCCCTTGCTCTCGGACTTCGTCGAGAGGTATTGGAGCTTCCCCGGATTGGACGAGGCGATCACCATCTCGCCCGAGGGCGCGGGCACCGCGGCGGTGAGTTGCTCCTGAGGCATCGTTCGTACGAGGGTGTAGGTGCGGTCGTCGCGGACCTCGTACACCCGGCCCTTGGAGCCGGTTCCAAAGAGGATCGCGTCGTTGCGCTTGAAGAGGAAGAAAGGCGACTCGTCGCCGCTCCACAACTGATCGGCATCCCCGAGGGCGCTCACCAGGAAGATCGCTCCCCGCGCGGGGCCGGAGCCGGAGCGCCCCGAGTCCGGCGGGCGTCCCGGGGCAGTCGGGAAGGCGAAGACCTCGATGGACGTCGACGCGGTTACGCTGTCGGGCTGCGGGGAGGCGCCGGGCGAAGGCGAAGGGCTGGGCCGCGGCAGGGGGATCTCCGAGCGACCATCGACCAGAGCAATGTAGACCGACCCGTTTGGCAGCGGAAGAAGTGCTTTCACCTCACGGTAGTTGGAATCGTAGAGAACGCGGACGTTGTCTTTCGAGTCGATCGAGTACACGAGGCCGGATGGAGAACTGCCCGCGAACATCGAGCCGTTCGGCCCGACCGAAAGCGACGTGACATGCGCGTCCTGGCTGGTCAGGATCGACGTGCCCACACCCTTGGCATCGACCCGATAGATCTTGCCTTCGCCGCCCGTGCTGACCCAGAGCCGCCCCTGTGCGTCGAAGGCGATCGCCCAGATGTAGCGCTCTTCCGGATCGAAGAAGACGGTGCTCTTGCCGGCCTTGTCGATCGCGTAGACCCGGCCTTCGGGATTCGAAGCCGCGAAGAGACGTCCGTCCGGTCCGAAGGCGAGGGCCTGGACCTCGGCCTCGGCGACATCGTGGAAGGTCTGGGTGGTTCGTCCCTCGATTTTCAGGATCTTTCCACTATTCCCGGTGCCCGCATACAGGACGCCCTGGGGGTCGGCGACGATCGCCCACACCGCGGAGGCGCCGAGATCGGGCCCGCTGACCGCCGCGGGGGCGAGGGTGAGTCGGCCCGCCGAATCCACCGAGAGGCCTTCGATCTCTCCCTCCATGAAGTCCCGCATCGTGGAGATGCGGAGGAACTGGGGCTGGACCGCGAAGGTCGTGGCGGCCGTGAGGGCCAGAGTGAGAGACGCGACAAATCTTCTGGACATGAAATCCTTGAAATCAACGCTCAATCTGAAGGGCCAGGAAACGCGAGCCCTTTACGGAGTAATCCACCGGAAGTTCGCCGTCCCACACCACAGTGGTCTGCGTTCGAACCACCGGTTCGCCGCCTTCGCTGCCGCCGAGGACCTGCATCATGGAGGGCGGAAGGCCGGGGAGCAGCGTCCCGGAAACCGCGGCGCCTTCTTCGAAACGCTGGAGCCGTACGTAGATCTGGGTGCTCCTTCGGATGTTGTTCACGGCGCGCACGATCTGGTCGAGATTCTTCGGCACGAACGCCTGGCGCATCTCGCGCTGTTCGGCCATCGAGAGACCCTGACCGTCGGAGACGAGGACGACATAGCGGCCTGGGGCCGCGCCGATTGGAACCTCTATCGGCGTCGACACGATGATCTCTTCGCCTCGGAAGGTTCGCAGGGCGATCTTGAGGGGAATCGAGGCCCCCGGACGCACGGGGCCGTCACGTTCGAGCCACGCGCGGTCGATGGCGGCGGTTTCCTGCGCTTCCTTCGCGGTCAGGTTGACGGTGACCGACTCCAGGCTCACCCGGCGGAATTCGTTGTTCATCACGAACGAGATCGCGGCGCCGACGAGCACGGCCGCCATCGGCCCCGGCTGTCCTGCGGCGAATGGGTCCTGCAGGCGCATGGCCGGAATGCTCGTGAAGTTGACGGTGGCGTCGAGAGTCACGGTCGATGGGCCGGCGACCCGCTCCTGTCCCTGGAGCACCGAGAGAACGCTCGCGTAAACGGTGAGCGGCGTGAAGAGATCGTCCTGGACGACCGAAAACGAATAGTCCTGCTTGACGCCCGGCCGATTCTGCAACGAGACCTTCACGGGGATCATTCGCGGCCCCGGGCCGAGTTTGCCGGAGATGCCGGTCGCGCGATCCTGCTGGAAGCGTCCGATGGTTTCGTGGGCGCTCGAGATCTTGAACGACTGGTTCAGGCTTGGAAAGACGTCATAGACCCAGGCCTGGCGCATGGGAAAGTCGATCGGGCCGATGCCGAAGAAGGGATGGCCGAAGGCGTAGACCGCCTCGCCGTCGATGTGAGTGACCGTGCCGGTGGCCGAGAAATCGAAATCGCCCTGGATCAGGGAAACCGCCACGGGGCCGCCCGCTTCAAGCGCGGGCAGCGGGCCGGGGGCTTTGCCCTTCGCCGGAACCTGAAGCGGCGTGAATCCCATCTTGGAGAAGAGTCCCTTCGCCACATCGAAAGCCGAGCCGGAAAGGCCCGAGACGGAGAGGGGGATCGGCAGCGGCGACATGCCGGCGACCCCGCCCGATTTCGTGCCCGTTCCCACCCGTTCGAGGGCGTTCGTGAAGTTCGTTACGAGCGTCGTCTGGTCGAGGGGCCAGGACATCTCCGGCATCCGCAGCGGCACTGGACGGATCGTCGCTTCCAAAGGTGAGGTCGACGCGCGCAACAGGATGTCGTCGAGCCGGGAAAAACCCCTCATCTCAACGTAGGGCGTGATACCCGCGATCGCTTCCTTCGAAAAACCGAAGCCGAACGCCACCGCGCCGAGCAGCTTGCCGTCGATGTAAACCGGCGATCCGCTCATTCCCGCGATGACCCCGGTCTGCGCGAGCGGGCCGCCCTTGAGCCGCGCCATCACCATGGTCTGCTTGGGAGCGGAGTTTTCGAGAGCGCCGATGATCTCGACCTCGAAGGTCTCCAGTTTCTGGTTGGCGAAGACCGTACGGCCGATGCCCTTCATGCCTGGCTTCAGTTGATCGAGAGGAAAGATGGCGACATCGGACGGGACGCGGGCGAGGGTTAGGGGCGTTTCGCCCGAGACTGCGGCATTTGCGACGCTGGCGGGGGTCGCCAGCACAGCTAGGGCGTAAAGCCCGACGGCGAATCTCAACATGCCGGACATTCTCCTACACGTCCTTGTTCATGCGCATGTCTGTGCGGCGTCATACGTTCGATATCCTCCCGTCATGAAGAAAGCAAGGGCCGTCCTGTCGATCTTTCTCATGGGCATTCCTGCTTTGGACGCGCGGGCCGCCATTTCGCCGCAGGAATCCGCCGAGACTCCCGCGGATGGCCTGCGCAGCGCCAACGCCAGCGTCAGGCGCAAGGCCGCAACGGATCTCGGCCGGTCGAAGGCTCCGGACGCTCTGCCGCGACTCGCCGCCCTGGTTCGTGATCCCGACCTCGACGTGCGTCTCGCGGTCCTGAGGGCCATCGCCTCGCTGCGTGACCTCGCGGGCGTCCCGTCGATGGTGGTCTTCATGGGCGATGCCCAGGCCCGGGTCCGCCTGGAGTCCATCGACGGTGTGGTCGAGATCTACACGCACCGCGACCGTCCGCGGTCCTCGAAGTTCCTATCGATCTTTTCCGACGGCCGCGACAAGCCGGAGCCCCTGCTCAAGGCGGCGGTTGATTTCGAGGTCTACCGATCGCTTGCCGCGCTTCTGAAGGACTCCGACATGAGCGTCCGCGAGTCCGCGGCCGAAGCCATCGGCATCCTCGGCGGGACCGAGGTCGCGGTGGATCTTGTAGCTGCGCTCGGAGACGCCATCCCCGATGTTCGCGCCGCCGCGGCCACTGCGATCGTGAAGGTCGGAACCTCGGCCGATGGGGAAGCCCTCGCGCGCCTCGTCAAGGACCCGTCCGCCAACGTGCGCCGAAGGGCCATCTCGGGCCTCGGCCGGCTGAAGGTGGGGGACGCCGCCGCGGACCTGCGGGCGCATTTCGAGAGATCTCCCGATTCCGAGGAGGGCCTTCTCGCCTTGAACTCGCTCGCCCAGATCGCCCTGCCCAAGGACCGGTCCCTCTTCCAGCGGCTCGCCTTTGAAGCCGACCCGCGGCGCCGACGCCCCAGTATCGAGGCGCTTGCGCGGCTTGCCGACAAGGGCAACGAGGGCCGGTTCAAGCGCGACTTTCAGCGCGAGAAGAACGAGGAACTTCGTGCGGCGTATGCCTTCGCGCTCTTTCTTTTCGGCGACCGGGCGTTCATCGACACGGTGATTCTCGGCCTCGCGGGGTCAAGGGATCGCGCCCGTCAGTCGCGTGGCTATGTGGAGGAACTCGGCGCACGCGCGCTTCCTGAAGCCCTCGACTACCTTCGGGAGCCCGACCCGAAGATTCGCGCGGGCCTGTGCGACGCGCTTTCAACCGCGGGGGTCGTGGACGCCACGACCGCGATCGAGCCGCTGACGAAAGACCGGGAACAGCAGGTGGCCGCGAGCGCCGCCCGCGCGCTCGCGATCCTGCGGCGGCCCCGTTGACCCGGGGCTACTGCGGCGAACGGCCGTAGCCGCTGGCGTCGACGTAGATGAGCCCCTGTTCGCGAGTGCCGCCGGCGTTTTCGAACACGTTCACCTTCTGCCCGCCGATGGTCAGACGATCGGCCGAGATGCCGCCCGTCGGGGAATCGAGCAGGAACGGATCGACCGCGTAGACGCGGTATGGATCGCGTCCCGGGTAGTTGACCGGAACATCGGGAACGAGGGCCGTCCACGCGTGCTCCGTGGTCTGAGTAAGGGTGAGGCTCGTCCCGAGCTTCATCCAGCTTGCGTGGAAGGTCACCGGTCCGGCGCACGAGGAGCCGGTGTTCACGCAGGCAACCGGCCGCTGATAAACGATCGTTACCGGGACCGTGCCGGGTACCTTGACGGGGGGCGGATCTTCCGGGCCGACGATGTGAAAGTCGTAGCAGGCGGGGAGGGCGAGCGCCATCGCCAACATCCCGAGTCGAGTGAGTTTCATCCGGGAAAAGATCGTAGCAGGAAAAACCATCCCACCAACTAGACTCTTAAGGTCTCGGCTCCATCGCATTGACTGAAGTCCCTTCTCAAGCACCCCTGAGCGTGTCCCCGGGAGGGTCGTCCTCCAGCGGCGGAGCCTCCGGCGAGCGCTCCTCCTTAGACGCAGCTTCGGGGCCTTCGGCCGCGATTCCGGGACCGAGGGCCACATCGTGGGAACTGGCGAGCCGCCTCCTCACCTACGCGCGGCCGCATCGAGGCCTGATTTTCGCGGGTTGGCTGGCCACGATCCTCTACGGCCTGTCGAACGCCGCTCTCGTCTACCAGATCAAACCGATCTTCGATGACGTGCTCATCCGCACCGTCCGCTTCGGCGAGGTGGGAATCGCCATCGTGACCCTGTACGTCCTCAAGGGTCTCGGCGCCTATTTTTCGACGACCCTGCTCTCGGAAGCAGGACAAAAGGCGGTGTACGACCTGCGGCGCGCCATCTACGGCCACATCCTCGATCAGTCCTTCGATTTTTTCGCGAAGCGCACGACGGGCGGCCTGATGAGTCATCTCACCACCGACGTGGAGCGCATTCAGACCGCGCTGGGCGAGATCGCGGGCGATCTCCTGAAGGAGGGGCTCACCGTCATCGGTCTGGTGATCCTGCTTTTCTATCTTGACTGGCGTCTCGCGCTGATCGCGCTGGTGTTGATGCCCCTCGCGTTCGCCCCGCTCATCCGCTTCGGCCGCCGACTCCGTTCGTCGAACGAGAGTTCGATGCGAAGGTGGAAGGACATCGCGAACATCCTGCAGGAGACCTTTTCCGGATTCCGGGTGGTCAAGGCGTTCGGCATGGAAGCGTTCGAGAAGGCCCGCTTCGAGAAGGCGCTCGAGCGTCTCCAGGGCGTCACTCTTCGGATGACCCGCACCACCGCGTTCCTGCCGCCCCTCATGGAAGCGGTGGGCGGCGTGTCGATCGTCTTCGTCCTCGGCTACGGCAAATGGGCGATCCAGGAGGGCCACATGACTCCCGGAACGTTTTCCTCTTTCCTCGCCGGCCTCTTTGCCCTCTACACGCCCATCAAGCGGCTCTCCAAGGTGAACGCGGCGATCCAGGGCGCCCTGGCCGCCGGCGAACGCGCCTTCGCTCTCCTCGATACGCATTTCGAGATCCAGGACTCGCCCGAGGCGAAAGTCCTGGCGCCCTTCAAGGACGTGGTTGAGTACCGCAACGTTTCGTTTCAGTACGACAAGGCCTCGGGTCCGGTACTCGCGGGG
>CAZBTT010000175.1:0-8870 GCA_964494295.1 uncultured Acidobacteriota bacterium | reverse complement strand
AGAAACGCGTGCCCCAGGACGGCCGTTTCCGCGTGCGACTGGGCGGCCGCCAGATCGACTTCCGCGTGTCGATCATGCCGTCGGTCCATGGCGAAGATGCGGTCATCCGTATCCTCGACAAGGAGAACCTCTCGAAGCAGTTTTCGTCGCTGCGTCTCGACATCGTCGGTTTCGAAGGAAGGGAACTGGCGCGTTTCCGCCGGTTCATCCGCGAGCCCTACGGGATGGTCCTCGTCACCGGGCCGACCGGTTCGGGCAAGACCACGACCCTCTACGCCGCCCTTTCCGAGATCCGGACCGAGGAAGACAAGATCATCACCATCGAGGATCCGGTGGAGTATCAGCTCCGCGGGATCACTCAGATTCCCGTGAACGAGAAGAAGGGCCTCACCTTCGCGCGCGGCCTGCGCTCGATCCTGCGGCACGATCCGGACAAGATCATGGTCGGGGAAATCCGCGACCACGAGACCGCGGACATCGCGATCCAGTCCGCCCTCACCGGCCACCTCGTCTTCACCACGGTTCACGCGAACAACGTCATCGACGTCCTCGGCCGGTTCCTCAACATGAAGATCGAGCCCTACAACTTCGTCTCCGCGCTCAACTGCGTGATGGCGCAGCGCCTGGTGCGGACGATCTGCGAGCACTGCAAGCGCGAGGTCAAGGCCTCCGAGGCACTGCTCGTCGAATCCGGCCTCGATACGCGGCAGTACGCGCAGCACACGTTCTACGAAGGTGCGGGGTGTCTCGAGTGCGGCGGCACCGGCTTCAAGGGCCGGACCGCCATCTGCGAACTCCTCGACGTCACCGACAACATCCGCGAGTTGATCCTCTCGCGTCGTCCGGCCTCGGAGATCAAACGCGCGGCGAGGGACGAGGGCATGACGTTCCTGCGCGATTCCGCGCTGCACCGGGTTTTCGCGGGAACCACCACGCTCCAGGAAATCAACAAGGTCACTTTCGTGGAGGTGGTTTGATCTCCGGCTCCCTCCGGCGCTTTTTTCTCGAGCCTGCGGGCGCCGAGGTGGCGCTCGAGTTCTCCTCGCTCGCCGTGGTGGGCGCCCGCGTTGAGTCGAGGCGCGGGAAGGTGGAACTGCGCTCGCTCGTGAGCGAGCCTTTGAGCGAGGGCGCCTTCGCGCCTACGCTCGAGGACCCGGGTTTTGTCGGCCGGGAAGAAATCCGCGACGCGGTCAAGCGCGTTCTGGCCAAAGTCGGCGCGATGCCCATGGCGCGCGCCGCGATCGTTGTTCCCGATGCGGTGGCCCGGTTCCGCCTCTTCGCTCAGGACGAGGTCCAGGCCGAGCCCAAGAAGCGGGACGAACTCGTAGCCTTCAGGATGCAGAAGCTGCTGCCGTTTGCGGCGGGGGACCTGCGGGTGATTTCGGCCTGGCCCCGATCCTCGGCGGAGCCGGTGCTGGCGATCGGTTTCTCCGCGGCGGTGCTCGCGGCCTACGAGCAGGTGGGCGAGGCCTTTGGCCTCGACGTGGGTTCCGTGGAGACCTCCACGATGGCGCTGCTCCGCGGGCTCGGAACGGCGGGCCCCTCAACGTCGGGCGATATTCTGCTGGTCCGCCACGACCCGCGATGGATGACCCTCACCCTTACCCGGGGCGGCTGGCCGGTTTCGATTCGTTCCTTTGACGAGCAAGTTGCGGAGAATCCCGACGAAGTGCGGAAGGAAATCGCGTCCACCGCGGTCTTCTGGCGCGACCGCCTCGCGGGAACCGCACTCGCCGCGGCGTACCTCCACTGCTCCGATCCCTCGTTCGATCGTGTGGGTCAGGACGTGCTCAGCGTGTTCGGGCGAACGCCGGAACGCGTAAAGACCCCGACAAGTCTCGTGGTGGCGGGCATCCCCGGGGCCATCGAGCGGCAGGCCGCGCCGGCCCTCGCCCTGCTGGGAATGGGTCACTGACACTGTGAACGCATCCACCAACCTCGCGAGGCGCCCATTCCGCAACGAGAGACTGCCCTGGCTGATGGCAGGCGCACTGACCCTGGCGGCCGTGCTGATCACGGTCGCCCACGGGCGCTTCGTCAGCCGGCTGCTCTCAGGCGACGAGGCCAAAACCGTTCTTGCGGTTCGCAGCGACGAAGCGCGAATTGCGGAACTCGAGAGAGACATCGCCCTCGAGCCCCCGCTCAAGATCGAGACCGCCGAGCTGGCTCGGCTCCGCGCCTACAAGGAGCTTGTCGATCTTCGCGTCTTCCCCTGGCGGCGTTTTCTCGCCGAGCTTGAAGAGATCTTGTCGGGCGATGTCCGGCTGACCAAGATTTCGCCCGGAGCGCCCAAAGGCGGTCAGGGGATGATCATCGAACTTTCCGGCGAGGCGAGAAACAAGAACGCGGCCTTCTCCCTGGCCGAAGATCTCGACGCGTCGCCCATGTTCTCGAACGCCGTATTGAAGTCGCTTGTCGAGCAGGACGACCTGACGGAGTTCGACCTGGAACTGGTCTTTGATCCACCCCCGACCTCGATGCCCGCGGGGAAGACGCCATGACCCGAAGACGCTCGAAGGCCCGGCTCTGGCTCGCCGTCACGGGTCTCGTTCTCCTCGCGATCAACGTGGCGGTTCTTGCCGCGTTCACCTGGCCCCGCCTGACCCGGGTGCGCCGCGCGGAAAGCCGGGCCGCGGAAGTCGCCACCCAGCGCGCTTCGCTCGAAAGACTGTGGGCGCAGGTGATCGCACGCAAGGAGCTGGTGGCGCAGAACCGGAAGGACATCGAGATTCTGAGCCGCGACTACCTCAAGCCGCGCGCCCTGGATCTGTTCGCGGCCCAGCGCGAGATCGAGAAGCTCGCCGTCGATGCCGGCCTTCAGCCGAAGAAGAGCGGCTACGATGTCGATCAGATCAAGGGGACCAACCTCGTGCGGGTCGAAGTGACGCTTCCCCTCGACGGCACTTACGCGAACCTCACCGGTTTCCTCGCCCGCATCGCCGCCGCGAAGCGCTTCATCGTGGTCGATCAGATGTCCCTTTCTCAGGACCAGGAAGCGGCGAAGATGAGCCTCAAGCTCAGGGCGGTTTTCACCGACGGAGGCGCCCCTTGAAGCGCGGTGAACGCGGGACGACGTTCCTGGAGGTGCTGGCCGTGGCCACCATCATCGCCATCCTCGCCGCGGTGGCGCTTCCCCTCTCCCGGGTGACTCGTCAAAGACAGAAGGAGATCGAGCTTCGGCGCGCGTTGCGCGAGATCCGCACCGCCGTCGATCGTTTCAAAGATGGCGTCGACCGCGGCCAGATCGGGGGTACCGACGTCAAACTGGGAAGCGAGGGGTATCCCGAGTCGCTCGAAACCCTGGTCGAAGGAGTCAACCAGGTGGGGCGCCCCGGATTCAAGCTCAAGTTCATGCGCCGGATCCCCGAAGATCCCTTCAGCGGCAAGGCCGAATGGGGGATGCGCTGCTATCAGGACGACAAGGACTCCTTCTCGTGGTGCGGCGATAATGTCTTCGATGTCTACACTCTCGCCGAGGGGACGGCGCTTGACGGCACGAAGCTGAAGGATTGGTGATGGCGCTACTTCAAACCGCGTTTCGTGGAACGGGACACCGGATCGATCGAAGGTCCGGGTTCACCCTGATCGAACTGATCGTCGTGATCAGCATTCTGGGGATCCTTCTCTCGATCGCCCTGCCCAACTACAAGAACTCTGTCCTCCAGGCCCGCGTGGCCGTGCTCCGCGAGAATCTCTATCGGCTGCGGGATCTCATCGACCAGTACCAGTCCGACAAGGGCCGTTACCCCGAATCGCTCGAAGCCCTGGTCACCGATGGATACCTTCGCAAGGTTCCCCAGGATCCGATCTCGGCTTCGCCCTGGGTCGAGATACCGCCGGAGTTCGACGAGGCGACGGGGGAAGCTCCCACTGGTGTTTACGATGTGAAGAGTGCGGCCACGCAAGTAGGAATGAACGGGATCCCGTACAGCGAATGGTGATTGGACCGAAGCAAGCGGGCGCGGCATTGCTGGTGGGCGTTGCGCTCTTCGCGGCCTGGAAAACCTTCTGGCCGGCTCAGGACCTCGCCCAGAAGGCCGCGCTGCGCCTGGAGGTGGGTTCCGAGGTGCCGGCCATCGGTCTCGACCGCCTCCGTCGCGCTGATTCCACGAACCCGGCGCCCTCGCGTGATCTCTTCAAGTTCGGCCGCGATTCAAGGGCCGATCTCGTCCCGGTTCCGACCCCCGTGATCAGGCTCGATCCGATCCCCGTGGCCACTCCTTTCCCCACCCCGGAGCAGCCGCCCACCCCCACCCCGTGGCCCGCCCTCAACATCTCGCTCATCGGGATCGTCGATAATGGGGCAGGCCGGAAGATTGGATCCTTCGTCAAAGATGGTGACGTTCTTCTCGTCGGCCAGCCCGGTCAGGTGCTGGGGAACGCCTTCCGCGTGGTCCGTATCGGTACGGAGTCGGCGGAAATCGAGGAACTGGGGTCGGGTCGGACACGCCGCCTGCCGCTGAAGACTAACTAGACCAAGAAAGTTGAAGATCAGATTGATCCACCGAGTCTCATCGCGCAGGGGCGCATCGTCGTTCATCGTCGCGCTGATCGTGGTCGCCCTCACCGTCGGTTGCGGCGCGAGTCGCGCCCACCGCAGCGGCCAGAAACACTCCGAAAAGGGTGATTGGGATCTCGCGGTAGCGCGCTTCACCAGGGCGCTCCAAGCGTCGCCCAAGAACATCAAGTACAAGATCTCGCTCGAAAACGCCAAGATCCAGGCGAGCCGCATGCACACGGACAAGGCCCGACAACATCTCCAGACGGGAAGTCTCGCCAAGGCGCTGGAGGAGTATGGGATCGCCGCGAACTACGACCCTTCCAACAAGGCGGCCACCGATGACATGGCCGTGTTGAAAGCTCGCATGGCGAAGTTGGAGGCGGACAAACGTCAGGCGAAGGAATTGAGCGCCCGGCGCCCCCAGGATGCGAGCCTTCCCGTTCCGCTCCTCTCTCCCAGGTCGCCTGTGCCCATCACCCTGAGGATGACCGCCTCGATAGAAAAGGTGTACCAGACCCTCGGCACCCTGGCCGGCGTCAATGTTGTCTTCGACCCGGACATGCAGAACAAGGACAAGACGATCACGTCGAACATCAGTGGCGTCACTTTCCAGGAGGCGTTGGATCAGGTTGGCCTGATCAACAAGAAGGCCTACCGCGTTCTCGATCAGAACACCATCCTCATCTTCGATGACACCAACGCCCAGACCCGTCAGCGTTGGGACGATCAGGTCATGCGGACTTTCTATCTCGAGAACGTCGAAGCAAAGGATCTGGAGGCGCCGCTTCGGACCGCTCTTGGCGCGCAGACCAAGGTATCCAAAAACGACACCACCAACGCCATCACCGTGATCTCCACCCTGGATGAGATGGCCCTGGCTGATCGTTTCATCCGCTCCAACGACAAGCCGAAGGGCGAAATCCTGGTGGAGGTGGAGATCCTCGAAATCAATCGGACCAAGGCCAAGGAGTATGGCCTTCAGCTCTCCAACTATCAGGCGAGTGTGGAACTGCAGCCGACGGGGGTGGATGGAGAGGTGTCAGGAGGACTGACGAACCTGCGCGCTCATCTGCTTTCTTCTCTGAACGCCGCGGACTGGATCGTGCAGATCCCCTCGGCCTTGTTCTCGAAGTTCCTCCACGACGAGTCGATCGTGAAGATTCTCTCGTCGCCCAAGGTGCGTGCATTCGAGGGCAAGAAGGCCACCTTCAACGTGGGAACAGATGTGCCCATTCCCCAGTTCTATCCAGGCTACGCGCAAGCCGGTCAACCGGGGCAGGTCGGCGGTGGCTTCGGAGGGACGACCAGCGCCCAGTACAAAACGGTCGGCGTGAACCTGGAGATCGACAAGGCCAAGGTCACGGCGAACGACGAAGTCACCATGGAGTTCAAGGCGGAGTTCTCTCTGATCGGTGAGGACAAGGTGTTCGGGACCGGAGACAACGCCGTCAACTATCCCCAGTTCCTGACCCGCAAGCTGGAGAACACGCTCAGGTTGTCCGACGGGGTCACCGCGGTGATCGGCGGACTTCTTCAGGGCCGCGATGCCCGAACCCTCAAGGGGCTTCTCGGTCTCGAGTCGATCCCGCTGGTGAACAAGCTCCTCGGAGGTCAGACACGGCGTGACGAAGAGATCGAGATTCTCATCTCGCTCACGCCTCACATCCTCCGCGCGCCGAACGTCCTGCCGGAGGACGTGGAGCCGCTCTATCTTGGTTTGCGCAACAACCTGAAGATTCCAGGCGTGCGTCCCCTCTTCGGCCCTGAGTTGGTGGAACCTGAGGCGGAGCCCGCCGCCACGCCAGCGGCCACGACCTCGCCTGTGCCAACGCCTGTGGCCACGCCGACCCCAGCACCTACCCGCGGTGCGGCGGTCGAGAAGGAGGAGGTTGGCGACGAGAAACCGGATGCGTCTCCGGCTCCAACACCGCCAACGGCTCCCCCTGTCTCTGAAACGCCCGGGAGCGGACCCCTTGCCTCCCGCTCCGCCTGGGACCGCACCGAAGTTCAGATGAAGGTGGGCGAGATCCAACGCGTGGCCGTGAACCTCTTCAACGCGCGATCGGTCAAGGACGTTTCGATCGCGGTGAGGACGGATTCGCCCTCCATCGAGTTCGTCGAGATCGGCCCTGGACAGCTTCTCTCGGTCGACGGAGTTCAGGTCCTGGCCGAGCGACAGTTGGAAGGGCAGCGGGCCGCAGCCCAGTTGAGGCGGGCGACACCGCTGGCCGGCGGGACGGGCACGGTGGTCATCGTCGGCTTCCGCGCCAATCGTCCCGGTGAGGCCACGATCTTCGTTGAGAGTCTTTCCCTGAGCTCTGGAACCACGCAGAGCCCGGTTCCGCTCGCCGGAGCCGTTCGTGTTACGGTGAACCCATGATTCACGCCAGTGCTGTTCCCACGCGCCTGGGACGCCTGGGCGCCCTCGCGCTCGCCGGTCTGGTCGGCGGATCCTGCGGTCAGGCCCTTCTGACCGCTCCGGTGGAATCCACGATGTTCATGTCCGTCAATCCTCCGTTCATTGCCGCCAACGGTGACACTGCGATTGTCAGCGTGTTCATAATCGAACCAGCGGGCACGCCGGTTCCGGATGGCACGGTCGTCCAGTTCTTCGCGAGTCAGGGCCAGATTCCCGAGCAGGGAAAGACGAACGACGGCGTGGCCAGGGTTACGTTCAGATCCGACGCGCGCTCCGGAGTGGCCAGGATTACGGCCTTCTCGGGAGTAACCACCACCGACCCCATCGAAGTCACAATCGGTGCGAAGAGACCGGCGAGAGTGTTTGTGGGTCTCCTGGACCCTCGGATCGATCTCAAGACCGGCTCGAACACCGCTCGGTTCAAGGTGACTGTCCACGATGCGGATGGCAACCCCGTGTCAAGCGTTCCGGTTCGCTTCTCCGTGACCGACAGTCCTACGACCGACACTGTTCTGGACAGGACGGATCAGATCACCGACAACAACGGTGAGGCTTCGGCGCGCGTCCAGACCAGGAGAACAACCGCGGGAACGATCAAGATCCGGTACGAGATTCTCTCGGCGACCGAGTTGAACGGCGAGATCGCGATATCGGTCATTGAGTAGGCTTTCCCGATGAAGACGAGGGCGACAAGGCGAAGGCTCGGATTGGGGTTGGCATGCGCCGTGAGCGTGTCCACTGCTTCCGCCGACACCTTGTTCCTTGGCAGCGGCAAGACACTCAAGATCGACGCGCTCACCTGCGACTCGAGTACTTGTACGGCGACACTGGCGGGTGGTGACGTGCGGCTCCGAGCCATCGACGTCGTCCGCGTCGAGCCCGACGAGCCGGTGGATATCGAATCCGCCCCGCCCACGGCTGCCGATGGCGGTTTGGCGGGCGAATCGAAGACTCCCCGCACCATCGAACAGATCGTCGCCGATGCCGCTCACAAGTACGCCGTGCCGCGTTCGCTCGTTCGCGCGGTGGCGCGCGCCGAGTCGGCGCTGAACCCGGCTGCGGTTTCCCCCAAAGGGGCCCAGGGCGTGATGCAGCTCATGCCCGGCACCGCGAAGGAACTAGGCGTGCGGGATGCCTTCGACGCGGCCGAGAACATCGACGCCGGCGTCCGCCTCCTCCGCCAACTCCTCGAGAAGTACGACGGCCGTGTGGCCGAGGCTCTGGCGGCCTACAACGCCGGACCTGGTGCGGTGGCCCGGTACAAGGGCGTGCCGCCGTATCGCGAGACCCGCGGTTACATCCGGAAGATCGTCAAGGATTTCGAGAAGGCGGAGAAGAAGGGCGGGGGCGAGACCGCCACGTCCGGGAAGAAGCGGTGATCCCGCCTCGTCGAACCAGCGAGGCCGGCTACTCGATGGTCGCACTCATTGCGATGCTCGCGATCATGTCCTTCGCGCTGATGCTTGCCCTGCCGTCGTGGCGTTACCTTGCCCAGGACGACAAGGAACAGGAACTCATCTTCAGGGGCCGGCAGATCTCGAATGCCGTCGCCAGATTCCAGAGGAAGAACGGAAACGCTCTTCCCGCGTCCTTCGAGCAGCTTGTTCAGGGAAAGTACCTGCGAAAGGCCTACAAGGATCCTTTCGCCGCGGACGGCAAGTGGCGCATTCTGCGTCCCGGCGAAGGTATGGCGCCGAGGCCCGGTGTTCCCGGCGCTCCAGGCGCCCCCCCCGGCCGTCCGACACCGTCACCCTCACCGACCGCCACACCGGTCTTCGGCGGAAACTCCGGCCCTCAGACCGGCCCGATCGCGGGGGTTGCGAGCCTCTCCCCTGAAGCCGGCATCCGTTCGGTCAACGGCACGAACATCTACAGCCGTTGGATCTTCGCGCCGAACGTCCCCTTCGTGATCGGCGCCCCCATCCTGGGCGGAAGACCACCCGCAGGCGG
>CAZBTT010000174.1:0-8880 GCA_964494295.1 uncultured Acidobacteriota bacterium | reverse complement strand
AGAAGCGGACGAAGCGCGCGGCCTTCACCGAGGCGTCGATATCGAGGCAGCCGGCAAGGACCGCGGGCTGGTTCGCCACGATTCCGACACTCTTCCCCGCGAAGCGCGCGAAGCCGACCACGATGTTCGCGGCGTAGTGTTCGTGGACTTCGAGGAAGCGGCCGTCGTCCACCACCGCGGCGATGAGCCTCTTCATGTCGTACGGCTTGCTCGGATCATCGGGGATCAGGGTGTCGAGGAGCGGATCCTCACGGTCGCTCGGGTCCGACGTGGCGTGGAGCGGCGCCTCTTCGAGATTGTTGGAGGGCAGATACGACATCAGGTCGCGGATCAGCAGCAGGCACGCGCGATCGTCATCGGCCGCGAAGTGCGCCACGCCGGAGCGGGCGTTGTGGGTCATCGCTCCGCCAAGGTCTTCCTTGGTGACCTCCTCGTGCGTGACGGTTTTGATCACGTCGGGACCGGTAACGAACATGTACGACGTGTCCTTTACCATCAGGTTGAAGTCGGTGATGGCGGGCGAATAGACGGCGCCGCCGGCGCACGGGCCGAGGATCGCGGAGATCTGCGGAATGACACCTGAGGCGAGCGTGTTGCGCAGGAAGATGTCGGCGTATCCGCCAAGGGAAGCGACGCCTTCCTGAATCCGCGCACCGCCCGAATCGTTGAGGCCGATCACGGGGGCGCCCATCTTCATGACGAGGTCCATGACCTTGCAGATCTTGAGCGCGTTGGTCTCGGAGAGGCTTCCGCCGAACACCGTGAAGTCCTGGGCGAAGACGAAGACCAGGCGGCCTTCGATCTTTCCGAAGCCGGAGATGACACCGTCGCCGGGAATCTTCTGGTCGGCCATGCCGAAGTCGGTGCAGCGGTGTTCGACCAGCTTGTCGAGTTCCTCGAGCGAACCCTCGTCGAGAAGGATCTCCACGCGCTCGCGCGCGGTGAGCCGGCCTTCGCGATGCTGACGTTCGCGACGTTCAGCCCCGCCGCCTTCTTCAGCGCGGCGGACTTTGTCCCGCAGGACGGCGACTCGGTCGGTCATTTTTCGTGGGCCTGCTAGTTGCCCAGGCGGCCGCACTGCGCGGCGCCGCAAGGGGGGCCTTCACCGCATCCGCCGGGAGACGGCTCGGCAGCGCTCCGGCTGCCGCTTCCCGTGGACACCGCGAAGGTGGAGAGAAGTCGGGTGACGTCGGTGGCTCCACAGGACGGGCAGTCGGGCCGTTCGTTGAAGGTGCGGGCGTATCTCTCGAAGGGCCTTTCGCAACGGGCGCAGCGGTACTCGTAGAGGGGCATTCTTCTGGCGATGATATCCGGCTCTAAGGGACGATGATCCGAAGGACGGGACTGGGCGCACTCTCGTTTCCGCCCTTGTCGACCGCCACCACCTCGTAGGTTCGCGGCCCCTTGGTCACGTTCGCGTCGCGGACGCGGAGGAGCAAACCCTCGGTCTGAATGACGAGAGCACGCGGCATCGTCTCCGTCGTGCGATAGAGGCGATAGAAGGCGACGTCAGCCGAGGGCGAAGCCAACCAGGACAGCTCCACGAAATCTGCGCCGATGTCGCCCACGAGCCGGCCGGGGGGTGCGGGCGGGATCAGATCCTTGACTTCGACGCACACGGGCTCCGTGGGCACACTCTCGACGAGGGGGACGAAGGAGGAGGCGTAGCGGACGGTGTAGCAGGGCTTCTCGCCGGCGAGCGGCGATGTGTCGGTCCACGACCCGGCCTGCAGGTGATCCTTGACGACTTGCGGCTCTCCGTCAGTCCTGAAGATGCGGATGCCGGTTGGAGGCAACCTTGTCGGGGTTGGGAGAGGTGTGGGACTTGGCGACGCCGCGGCGACGGGGGCCGCGCCGTCGGGCGGGGGAACGCCCGGCGCAGGGGAGGGCGTGGCGGTCGGGGTCGGGGTGGGGCTCGGGATCGGTGAGGTTGCGGGCGAAGGGGCAGCTGCTGTGCTCAGCGGGCCGGGAGACGGCGTCGGTGTGGCTGAAGGCGCAGGCGTCGGCCACGGTTCGGCACCCGGGGGATTGGTCCAGCTGAGTTCGATGCCGGCGGTGGTGTTCGTGACTTGCAGGTCCGAGGGCGGCGAGGGAACGGGAGCGGGCTTGAACGGGAAGGGGGCCCCGAGGGTCGATCGCGCGCCGCCGTTGTGCGCTCGTACGATAAAGCGAACGTCGGTCTGGGGAATCGGAAAGCGCTTGATCCGCATTTCGCCCGGGGCCACCTCCTCGCGCAGAAGCGGTCGCGCCTGCTTCGCGAAGTCGCCGAGCGCGGGCGCTTCCAGCCACTCGAGTTCGATGATCGGCAGCGGGCGGCTTTCGGTGGTTGACCTCGGAGCCGTGATCCTGATCTCGATCTCGTTGCCGGTC
Source organism: uncultured Acidobacteriota bacterium (assembly GCA_964494295.1). GTDB lineage: Bacteria > Acidobacteriota > Vicinamibacteria > Fen-336 > JAGNNV01 > JAGNNV01. The sequence goes on along the minus strand of CAZBTT010000174.1, from coordinate 6,510 downwards.
TGTGCGATCGCGAACCCCGCCGGCGCCAGGGGCGTTTTCAGGAAGGGGGGCAACGGGTCGGCGCGTTTGCCGCACGAGGCCGTGAGCCCAAGCGCGAGAACGGCAATAGGAAGAAGGCGAGGGCAGCGTCCGCGCATGTACGCCGGATAGTATAGAGAGGCGATGAGTTTTCCCTCTCTGAGAGCGCTCGCGGTGATCGGCGGGGTCTACGACGTCGCCCTCTCTGCGCCCATGCTCCTGGCCCCTGAGTTCACGGCGCGGCTCTTCGGAGCGCCGCCACCGGTTCCAGTGTTGAACGCCCAGCTCAACGGTTTGTTCACGCTCACCCTGGGCCTTGGTTATTTCTGGTGCGCGCAGAACGTCGAAGCGCGCCGGGGCTATTTGTGGGTCGCGGGCGTCTTTGTGAAGCTCGCGGGAGCGGCGCTTTTCATCGGCGACCACTTCCTGCGGGGATCGCCGTCGTCGTTTCTGCTCTTCGCGGCGACCGACGGCTCGCTCGGCCTCGTCACCTTGTACGCCTTGATGAAGGTCAGTACGCCTTCGTCTGCACGCGCTTGAGGAGATCTTCCTTGGTGAGCTTGCCCGCGGTAAAGGCGTCGAGGTCGGCCTTGGTCGCGCGCACGATGACCGTCCTCGCGGGCTTGGCCCGAACCCAGGGGTGAGGCCGTGATACGAGTTCGACGGAGACGGTGATCTGGTCGGTCGGCTGGAGCGTTTTTAGAAGGCTCGCGTCCTCGAGGATGGTCGTGAGGAGAGCGTCCTTGACGTCTTTCTCGACTTTTTCGGGAGACCGGGTGTCGTCCACCGCGTCTTCGAGAAAGAACGTCCACGGCAGAGGGAAGTTCGCGGCCGCCGCGGACTCGGAAAGGCCCGGCCGCAGCTCGGCCATGAGCTGACGCTCGGCGTCGGCGAAGGCGGCGTCGGCCTGCGCTCTCATCCGCTCGGCTTCCTTGCGGGTCTCGCGAATGCGCGCCTCCAAGTCGGTCAGATCGCTCGGTCGCTCGCCCTTGAAGACCAGAACCTGCGGCCCGGTCGGAGCCCCGGAAACGGAGACCTCAGGAGTCTGGCCGGCTTGTTTGGGCGAGGGGACGGGCGGAAGCGAACGAGGCGGGAGTAGGAAGACGGCTCCCACTCCGTCGAGATAGACAAAACGGGTTTCGGGGAGACCGGAGAGGAAGACCATCGGCTCCGCGGGCCGGCATGCGGTGGCGAGTCTTTGCTCCAGGCGGGCGGAGAAGCGCTGGAGGTCGGCTCGACGATCGACCGCGGGCGGGTCGGTCGCTAAGGCGAGGGCGAGAGCAATCAGCATGGGCGACAGAGTCGAGGCTCTAGCGGTCCTGCGGCTTGGCGGTGACGCGGACCAGATTCTTCATCAGCTCGCTGGTGCGGGCGGCATCGGCGCCGGTGCGGGAGTCGATGTAGGCGAGACCAGCGGCGATCTGAGCCATGTCGTACTGGCGCTGCAGTTCGCTGTCGTTCCGCAGTCCGGCGAGGCGCGCCTCGAACATCCGCGCCTGACGGGCTTCGCTGGCCTTGAGCAGCGACTCGAAGGCCGCGGGAGACATGGCGGAGACGCTTCGAATCGAGGCGCTCGGGGGCGCGGTTTCCGTCACTTGCGCGAGGGTCTGACGGAGCTCGGTGATTTCGGCCTGGTGCCGGGCTTCCTGCTGCTTGAGCAGCTCCTGGATCTCTTTGTACGACACGAACTGCGCGGAGGCCGCGGGACTCGCGGGGGCGGTCGCCGCGACCGGTGCGGTTTCCGGGGCCTTGGAGAACGTGCCGAGGCTCATGACCGCGACGCCGATGCCAAGGACGATGCCCGCGGCGGCGGCGAGGCCCGCCGGGAACCAGCTCACGGCAACGCGCGTCTGCGGCTTCGGCAGTGACGGGGTGAGGGGCAGCGTCCAGCCACCGAGCGCCTTGCGGACGCTCTTGAGTTCGGAGTATTCGGCGCGGCAGGGAACGCATTGCGCGATGTGATCGCGGGCGCGGGTTCGCTCGTCACGATCGCCATCGTCGTAGAGCAGGGCGACGAGGTCGTCGCGGAGTGCTTCGCAGGAGAGGTTTTGCGTCATGGCTTTGGGTCCTGGGCTTTGGGTCCTGAGTGTTCTTGAGACTATGACTCGTTGGAGTCGTGAATGGAAGACGCGGACGTGACGCCATCGCGGGCGAGGTGCTGTTTCATCTCCACCAGGCCGCGGTAGAGGCGTGTCTTCACGGTTGAGGTCGGAAGGCCGAGGGTTTCGGCGATTTCGGCGAAAGTGAGGCCTTCGTACTCCTTGAGAATGATCACTTCCCGTTGATCCTCCGACAACTTCTGAATGGCCTGACGAACCCGCTCGGCGAGCTGGTTCCCCTCGCTGAGCTCCAGGGGCGAGGGGCTGAGGGAGGGCAGCGCCGGGATTTGAGGTTCCGGTTCATCGAGGCTGACATAACTCTTTCCCTTCTTACGACGCAGCGAGTCCCGACAAAGATTGAGGGCGATCTGGTAAATCCACGATGAGAACTTCGCCTCCCGCTTGAAGGCCTTGAGGCCCCGAAAGGCCCTGAGAAAGGCCTCCTGGGTTATGTCTGCGGCGTCCTCGGTTGACCCAAGGACGCGCCAAACGGCACCCCGGATCTTCCCCTGCCAGCGAGACACAAGTTCGTCGTATGCGGCCACATGGCCAGCCTGGAAGGCTTCGACGAGTTGTTCGTCAGACATCTGGGAACGGTTTAGCATCAGCCGGATGAATCCTGGCTTCCTAGGTTGAGACGCGGGCCGGGGAGAACAGTTTCAGGCCTTTGGATGAGTCTGCTTGTATATATCGAGCAAATACTTCGGATTGACGTGGGTGTAGCGCTGCGTCGTTGAGAGGCTGGAGTGCCCCAGGAGCTCCTGAATCGAGCGCAGATCGCCACCGCGCTGCAGCAAGTGGGTAGCGAAGGAGTGTCTGAGCGTGTGGGTGCTGGCCTTGGTTCGAACGGCGGCCCGGACCAAACCGCGGGCGACGATTCGGCGGACGGTTCTATCAGACAGGGCTTTGTTTCCGATGCCGATAAACAGTGGGTCTTGGCCTGAACCGGCCCGTCTGGAAGATAAATATCGCGATAAAGCCATATCTGCGGGTTTCCCAAACGGAACCCAGCGTTCTTTTCTTCCTTTACCAATAACTCTGATCGACCTATTGGTACGATCCACGTCATCGAAGACCAAGCCTACGATCTCGGAGCACCGCATTCCGGTCGAGTAGAGCAGCTCGAGGACGGCAGAATCTCTTTCTTCTGATTTATTCGTCATATCAGAAGCATTCATCAGGTCCCCGGCTTCCTGCTCCTGGAGATAGGTGGGGATTCGCTGATCCTTTTTCGGGGCGACCAGGCTTCGCGCCGGATTCTTCGTCAACGTGCCTTCGCGACAGAGAAAGCGGAAGAACGATCGAAATGTGGCGAGTTTCCGGCCCGCGGTCGTTGGCGAGGCCTTTCGGCCATGGAGGTCGGCGAAAAAGGCGCGCAGGACCCAGAGATCGATTTCCGCGACCGTCGGTTCGTGACCAAGGCGCGCCTTCGCGAAGATCTGGAGCTGACTGAGGTCCTTCGAATACGCGCGCAGCGTATGGGGAGAGGCGTTGCGCTCGTTGGCGAGCGAAGCTACGAACCGCTCAATCTCGTCCCGCATGGCTCATGCTACGACCGGAGCCACGCCTTGTGCCGGACTTTTTTCCTCGCGCTCCATGAACGCCTTCAGCGACACCAGGGCACGTTCCGAAAGAGCGCGACGGCGAAGGCGCTTGTCGCGGATGTTCTCGGCGAGTTCGGGAAAGAGGCCAAACGCGATGTTCGTGGGCGAATAGTGCTTCGGATCGCTGCCCGAGATGTAGCGACCGAGGGCGCCCATCGCGGTGTCGATCGGGAAAGCCTCGGGCTCACGCCCTGAAGCACGCGCCGCGGCCGCGATTCCCGTCATGAGGCCCGACGCGGCCGATTCGACATACCCCTCGACGCCGCTCATCTGCCCGGCGAAGAAGAGACCGGGCCGGGAACGCGCCTCGAACGTCGGGTGAAGCGTCTTCGGCGAATTGATGTAGGTGTTGCGATGGATCATGCCGAAGCGGATGAACTCGGCGTTCTCGAGGCCGGGGATCATCCGGAAGATCCGCTTCTGTTCGGGCCACTTCAAATGCGTCTGGAAACCCACCATCGAGAAGTGGCTCGCCGCGAGGTTGTCCTGCCGCAGCTGGACCACCGCGAAGGGCCGCCTTCCGGTGTGGGGATTCAAGAGACCGACCGGCTTCATGGGCCCGAACCTCATCGTTTCGGGACCACGGCTGGCGATGACTTCGATCGGCAGGCAACCTTCGAAGAAGAACTCCTTCTCGAAGTCCTTCACTTCCGAACACTCGGCAGCCATCAGTTCGGTGAAAAAGGCGCGGTACTCGGGCTCGTCCATGGGACAGTTGAGGTAGTCGTCGGTGCCCTTCTGATAACGCGAGGCCCGGAACACCTTCGTCATGTCGATGCTGTCGGCCTCGATCACCGGGCTCACCGCATCGTAGAAGTGCAGATGCGTGTCGCCCACGAAACGCGCGATATCCGCGGCGAGGGCGTCGGAGGTGAGGGGTCCGGTCGCGACGATCGCGATCAGCTCGGTGGGAAGCGAGCTGCGTTCTGCGCGATGAACCACGACACCCGGGAGTTTGTTGATCTCCTCCGTGATCCGCTGTGAGAAGAGTCCGCGGTCGACGGCCAGCGCACTGCCTGCGGGGACACGAACCTCATCGGCGATGCGCACGATCAGCGAATCGAGCCTTCGCATCTCTTCTTTGAGAATGCCCGCGGCCTGGTCGAGATCGTTGCCGCGAAGGGAGTTCGAGCAGACGAGCTCAGCGAAATCAGATGTCTGATGCACCGGAGTCTTCCGCACCGGCCGCATTTCGAAGAGGTCGACGCCGATCCCCCGCTTCGCGAGCTCCCACGTGGCCTCGCTGCCGGCGAGACCCCCGCCAATGAACGAAACCCGCTGCCTCAATGCGTTTCCGCGATTAAAGCCGCCGCTTCCTTCGCTTCTTTGGCGGCGGCGGCAACAGCGGCCGCCGCGGCCGCCTCAATCGCCCACTGGGGCGTGCCGCCCTCGAGGGGACGCTGATATCCGCACTCGTCGTCGGAGCAGGCGATGAGCCAGCCTTCCTTCTTCGTGTCCTTCTGGAGGAGATACGGTTTCGCGCACTTGGGACAAGGCTCGGCGATGGGCCGGTGGTAGGCCGTGAACTTGCAGGTCGGATACTTGCGGCAACCGTAGAAGGGCTTCCCGAAACGGCCCTTGCGCTCGACGATCTGGCCTTCGTGACACTGCGGGCAGAGGAGGCCGATGTCCTTCGCCTCTTTCTTCTTGATGTACTTGCAGGAAGGGTAGTCGGAGCAGGCGATGAAGTTTCCGAAACGCCCTTTGCGCCAGGCCAGGGGCTTCTTGCAGTCCGGACAGAACTCGTTCTCGATGGGCTTCAGTTTCTCGAGTTCGAGACGACCCTCGGCGCCGCGCACGAGCTTTTTCGTGACTTTGCAGTCGGGGTACTTGGGACATGCGAGGAAGAAACCGAAGCGGCCCTTGCGGGGCACGAGCATCTCGCCGTGTTCCGTGCAGGGCTGGGACAACGCTTCTTCGGAAGCCTCGGGAGCGCCCTCGGCGGCGCCCGCGAGCTGCCTCGTGGTCTTGCAGTCCGGATAGTTCGAACAGGCGAGGAACCGGCCGTAGCGGCCCCACTTCATGACCATGCCGGACCCGCACTTGTCGCAGATCTCGTCGGTCTTCTCTTCGACACCCTTGACCGAACGCATCTTCTTGGACGCGAGCTTGAGGTCTTTCTCGAACTTCTTCCAGAACTGATTGAGCGTGTTGAGGAGGGTGTCTTTCCCCTCTTCGATCAGGTCCAGCTCCTGCTCCATCGCCGCCGTGTATTCCACGTTGACGATGTCCTCGAAGTTTTCGACCAGCAGGTCCGTGACCAGGAAGCCGACCTCGCTCGGCCACAGGCGTCCATCGCGTTTCTCGATGTAGTCGCGGGCTTCGATCGTGGAGATGATCGAGGCGTAAGTCGAAGGCCGGCCAATGCCGTTTTCTTCGAGTTCCTTCACGAGGCTCGCTTCAGAAAAGCGGGGAGGCGGCTCGGTGAAATGCTGGTCGGTGTCAAGTTTCTGAAGCTTCAGCTTCTGGCCTTCTTCGAGCGGAGGCAGACCGTCCTTGGCCTCCGGTTCGGCATCGGCCTCGGCGGTGTTCGCGGCCGGTCCACCCTGGGCCTCGACCTTCTTTGCCTTGGCCTTCGCCACCTCTTCCATCGACTCCTCGTAGACCGCGAGGAAGCCCTTGAACTTCATGACCGCGCCGCGTGCGCGCAGCAGGTAGGCGCCCGCCGTGATCTCCACCGCGGTTTCGTCGTACACCGCGGGTCTCATTTGAGAGGCCACGAAGCGGTTCCAGATCAGCTCGTAAAGCGCCAGCTCGTCTTTGCCGAGGTGCTTGCGGAGGCTCGAGGG